>CAWLAW010000560.1:0-2827 GCA_963854885.1 Gammaproteobacteria bacterium
TCAGAATCAATTTCTTGCCGGATGTTCGGAAACCTCCCAGTTCGCAACGGACACGATGAACAGTTACGCGAAACTACATGGACCCTCGGGTAAAGCCGGGCAAATAGTCGCAGAACTAGAGCGACGCCTATTTATGGGCCACTACAATTTCGGCGATACGCTATCAATTAATCTCCTGGCTAATGAATTCGGCTCCAGTCGCCAACCCATCAGCGCCGCACTTAATCATTTACGTAGCGTCGGGTACGTTAGAATCGTGCCGCAAGTCGGCTGCCAAATTGTGTCACTGACGGCTTCGGAAATAGATGATTTTTTTTACACTTTGAGCAAGATCGAAGGGGCTATGGCCGGATTCGCCGCAGCACGAAACGAAGGCGCGGAAGCCGAGGTTTTGACCAGCATCGCGAATGACGTCAACGATATCCCTTTCGAAAGCGCCACTAGCCGAGAAGATTTGTCGATCGGCGTCGATGCCTACCATGAACAGATCCGTTCGATGGCGCGTTCGCCATCGCTTAAAGATCGGGTCCACAACTTATGGCGATTATCCATATTCTATCTCTGGCAAGGTGCGCAAAATCTGGAAAAAAAAGATGTCGACGCGGCAAATCGCGAACGGCGCGCCATTGCCAAAGCGATTGCTAATGGCGACGTTGAAGGAGCCGAATCATTAATGGAGAAGCACGTGCGCGGAAAGCCTCGGCGCGTTCGTATCGTGTAACCACGGCGCAATTGGACGTTGTAACCAACGGAATTTTCAACCCGCTTTTCACCAATCACTTAGATATCGATCGACAAGAACTCGATCAAAAAAAAGAGACGGCAACAACACATGAAAATAGAAATCACCTCCGAGTTTAGCGAAAGCGCACGCCACAAATCGCATTATCTCGCCGCGGGGCCCGAAGACGGACCGTTAATTATTTTCGTGCATGGGTGGCCAGAGCTATCGATTAGCTGGCGCCATCAATTACCGGTACTCGGCGGACTCGGATTTCGCGCGATTGCGCCCGATATGCGCGGCTACGGACAATCATCCACCTACGCTGGCCACGCGGATTACGCGCAAAGCGAAGTCGTAACAGATATGTTGGAACTGCTCGATTCCCTGGGCCGTGAGCGCGCAATTTGGGTCGGTCACGATTGGGGGAGCCCGACAGTTTGGAACCTCGCCCGTCTGCATCCGGAGCGTTGCGACGGTGTGGTTAGTCTTTGCGTTCCTTATATCGCCGCGGGGATTGGGCCGGACAGCATGCTCGGTCTCGTCAATCGAGACATTTATCCCGAGGACGAATTTCCGGTCGGTCAATGGGACTATATGCTCTACTACCAAGAAAACTTCGAACGTGCGACATCGGTTTTCGACGCCGATCCGTATCTCACAATGAAGTTACTACTGCGCAAAGGCGATCCTGCTGCAGCCCGGACACCCGCAATGACTGCCGCTGTTCGTCGCAATGGCGGATGGTTCGGTCCACTCGATGCGGCACCTGACATGCCGCTCGACAGCGACGTCGTCAGTGAGGCCGATTTGGAAGTCTACGCCGACGGCTTGCGCCGCAATTCGTTTTTCGGCCCGGATTCTTATTATATGAACACCGCGGCAAATGCGGCTTACGTGAGCGACGTTGCAGAGGACGTCACCGTGCCGATATTATTTTTACACGCGCGCTACGATTTTGTTTGTGAGACAGTGGAATCGAGACTCGCCGAACCGATGCGCAAGCACTGCAAGGACTTAACCGAAGTAATCGTCGACAGCGGGCACTGGATGGCCCAAGAACAACCGCAAGCGGTAAATGCGGCTTTAACGCATTGGCTGGCGAGTCGAATTGGCGACGTTTGGCCGCATCCAGCAAGCTCCGCCTAGTCGGCGAATAAATCGCTCCGCATACGTTCCTATCGGGGTACATGCAGTGGGGGCCGGCGGCTGAATCGCAGTTCCACAACGATTACACCGCGGTCCGAGGTGGTGCGCAGAGACAAATCTTCCCGACGGGTAACGATAACCGAAACATCGCTTTCGTCTAGTGCCAAAAGGTAACATCTATGTGCGACAGCAACGAATACACAATCCACGGCTCGCACCAACATTTTGGTTGGGATAATTCGATAGCACCGGTCGCGACTATCGAACCAGGAGCTGTGGTCGAGTTCGAATGCCATGACGCCTCGGCCGGCCACATCACAAAAGATTCAACCGCCGACGATTTGACGACCATCGATTTCGCACGCATCAATCCGGTGAATGGACCCATTTTCGTCGACGGCGCGACGCCTGGTGATACGCTTCAAATCACCGTCAATCATTTCAAGCCGTCCGGTTTCGGATGGACGGCGAATATTCCAGGTTTCGGGTTGTTGGCGGATCAATTCCCCGATCCGGCGTTGCACTTATGGGATTATGACGAACGAACGCTAGAACCTTGCGCCTTCAGCCATGCAGCGAAAGTGCCGCTTAAACCATTTGCTGGAACCATGGGATTAGCATTGTCAGAGCCCGGTCTCCATTCGGTCGTTCCGCCGCGGCGCGTCGGCGGAAATCTCGACATTCGTGATTTGTCCGCGGGGTCGGTTTTATATCTTCCAGTCGAAGTCGACGGCGGGCTATTTTCGGTCGGCGACACCCACGCAGCACAAGGCGATGGCGAAGTCTGCGGTACAGCAATAGAAAGTCCGATGCTGGCCTCGCTCACGTTTGATTTAATTAAGGGCGAACCATCGAAAATGCCGCGCTTCACAACTCCTGGACCTGTGACCTCCCACCTCGATATTAAAGGCTACGAAGTGACCACCGGGATTGGCGTCGATTTGATGGAAGGCGCGC
>CAWLAW010000561.1:0-2826 GCA_963854885.1 Gammaproteobacteria bacterium
CGTAAAATTCCTTCAGTTCGACCTTTGTTCTGAGTTCGTGCACGCAATTGTTGAACTGATCCAAGACCTCATCTTTCGTCGCTAAATACCCCGGTGGCTTGTCGATCGCCCAAGGAATATTACCGGCCGTGAACATCTGATGAGGCTGGTGCAGCCGCACATAGTCATAGGTATGCGTCCACATGCCGCCCACGGTTGCTTTTTTGTCGATCAGCACGACCTTCAAATCACGTTCCAAGTATTGGCTCGCGGCGAATAGTGCATTCATTCCAGCAATACCGGCACCCACAATACAAAGGTCGCATCGTTCAATTTGAAAAATATTTGCCGGTTCGTCGTAGGCGGTATTCATAATCTATTCCTCAGGGCTCCTGCTGGCTAAAGTCGATGCGTTATCGTTAACGACGCGACCTTAAAGGGCCGCCATATCACTAAACTATTTGAATCACCATTGTACTTCTCATATTGGTGAGGCGGGAATCTAGATATTACCAGGTCGCTCGTGAACGAATTTCTTGTGCGATAATCGCGTCTCAGGCACTGAAATTTCGTACTCATGAGTCACACGTAAATGAGAGAAAATATCGCCGCCAGTGATATTTTGAGTGAGCAACAATTGCGCGCGGTCCGGTCTCGCTCTGATTTTATTGGTTGCTGCCTGGTTCTACACGCTTGGGGCATGATCTTGCTCGCCGGTAGTCTGGTTGCTGTGGTTCCAAATCCGGCGACGATTCTCTTGGCGGCCATGATAATCGGCTCGCGCCAACTGGGACTAGTTATATTAATGCACGACGCAGCACATGGGGCGCTGTGTGAATCTCCGCGATTGAATCGTTTTTTGGCAACGTGGTTTTGTGGATGGCCAATGATCGCCGACTTGGATATCTACCGCCGCTACCATTTGATCCACCACACACGCACCCTTCGAGACGGCGACCCGGACGCAGTGTTGACTGGGCACTATCCAATAAGCCGTGCGAGCTTGCGTCGAAAGTTGACTCGTGACTTGACTGGGCGATCAGGTTTTTCCCAACGGAAATTTCAAATAACCAACGCGTTTGACGTGAGCGATACGTCGCCGCCGCGTCGCTTCGAGCGATTCTGGAACGAGATCGGCCCCGCCGCGGTAGCGAATGTAGTCATCGCAAGCGCGTGTTTACTTGTGGGGTTTTGGTGGCTTTATTTTGTTTGTTGGTTGTTCCCCATGTTGACATGGTACCAAGTGGTTTTACGGATCCGCAATATCGCAGAACACGCAGTCGTGAAGGGTCCCGACTATCCGTTCGGCGTTGCTCGCACAACCTACGCAAATCTGTTCGAAAGGATCTTCGTTGCGCCGTACTGGGTGAACTATCACCTGGAACACCATTTGATTATGTGGGTACCGTGTTACAGATTGCGCCTGCTGAATCGTTATCTAAAATTGAATGGCTACGCAGACGAATTGCAAACGACGCGTGGCTATCTCAACGTTTTGCGCGAGGTAACGTCGGACGAAATAGACGCAACACTTCCGGGTGGCGGCGGTGCAAGTGGTTCGTTTGGGCAAGGTTATAAATAACTAGACGTCGACCAGAACCTCGATCCCTCAATCATTTCTAAAAAGACGCCAATTCGGCGCCGCATCACCGTTCTCGACGATGTGTTTAGCAAGTCATCGCTGATCAAGATTTAAACGATTCGCGCATCGCGGTGTTGTAGCGACATTGGCCTACCGATCTTTCTATAGATCAACGACTAGCTGCCGCTAATTAAGATTAGATCTAGTCATTAGTTGGCAAATTCCGAATTCCGAATTACTGCAACGCAGATATTCTCCGCGAATTTTGGCGCTGTCGGCTATTAGTTTTTATATCTAATTATTTTTTTAAATAAACACTATAAATAATTGATTACTAAATTATATCTATACAATCTGTAGATAATTAGGGACGAATCGTGACGGACATACCCGCATCCAAAGTATCCGCGAGTGAATTCACTCGGCGTCAGACTGGCGCAGATTCCTTAGTGTCGTCGATTCTAGAGCAATCGACGGAATGCATTCTTACCGTCGACCAACAAGCCCGGATTATTCAGGCAAGTCGTGGCGCTACCAATCTATTCCAAATCGAGCGTGATTCGATCGTCGGCCGATCGCTGGATACGCTTACCTGGATCGATGATCAATCGGGCGAATGTCTCTCGTTGACGGAGCTGCAGAACCTTATCCGCTCCTCGGACCCGGTCGCTTACAACGGTGTATTCGTCACAACCAGTGACGATCCAACGCGGCGCTATGATCTAAAAATCTCACCGGTCGCGGTGCACGAAAGCGCTCACGCGCTGGTATTCCTCCAACCAAGCCGAATTCGAGAGCGTGACTGCGGGCTCGGCCGCGATCTGAAACGTCAATTCGATATTGTTCTCAACAGTGCGGAAGGCCGCCTATGGGAATGGCAACCATCGAGCGGAGCATATCGGGAATTTGGCCTGTGGCAAGCTGGCCTGGGTTATGGGCAGGACGAATATTGCACGACATTGTTTGCGTTGCTCGCGCGAACGCATCCCGATGACGCCGATGAGCTCAAAAGAAGACTCGACAAACTTGCGCGGGGCGAAGCGCGCGAAGTTCAAATGGATTGTCGGCAGCGCCATAAGAACGGCGAATATCTGTGGCTTCGCTGTCATGCTGAAGTGAGTGAACGCGACGAAAATTCTCAACCGACAGTTATTTCTGGAACCTACGTTGATACCTCCGAGCTAACGCATACGGCCGAGCTGCCCAAGCAAAAGGAGATCGACCTTAACCTCGCATTGGAAAGCTCTAGACAAGGGATTTGGGAA
>CAWLAW010000562.1:0-2825 GCA_963854885.1 Gammaproteobacteria bacterium
CCTGACCTTGTGGTTGCATATCTGCCCCCATCACACCAAAGCTTAGCCATGGCTCCCCACCCTGCATCACAAAAGCAGGAATGATTGTGTGGAAAGGGCGTTTCCCCGGCGCGTAGCAATTCGGATGATCGCTATCGAGACTAAAACCAGCGCCCCTGCATTGGAGCGCATAACCGCTGCCAGCCGGTACAAGACCCGATCCAAAGGGCGCAAAAATACTCTGAATTAGCGACACCATCATACCGTCGCTATCGGCTGTACAAAGATAAGTTGTATCGCTGCCTGGGACGGCGACGTCGCCGTGGGTGTAGTCTGCGCCGGCCTTGGCGCTATCGATTAGCCGTCGCCGATGTTCGGCGTACGGCTTCCCCGTAAGTTCCGCAATCGGAACATCGCTAAACGAGGGATCGGCGTAGTAGCGCGCCCGGTCTTCGAATACGAGTTTTTTGGATTCGATGAGAGTATGCCAATAATCGGCGCTCATTGGACCGAACTCTTGCAGCGGGTAGGCTTCAAGAATATTAAGCATCTGTAAAACCGACATGCCTTGTCCGTTCGGCGGCAATTCGAACACATCGTATCCGCGATACGCCGTCGACAAGGGTGTGACCCAATCGCAATGGGCGTTAAGTAAATCAGCGCCGTCTAGCTGCCCGCCCGCGTCGTGAACGCATTCGAGCAGACGCGAGGCGTGATCCTGCCCGTAAAACGCGCCGCGTCCGCCGCGCCCTATCGCTGCAAAAGTTCCGCCTAAATCGGGGTTCCTAAATATTTCTCCCGCGGTAGGCGCCCGACCGTCGGGTAGATAGATGTGTCGAAATGCCTCGCTAAATGGCGCGCTTAACGGATCGTTGATTACACCTTCAGACGCCTCGTACCATGCTTGTGCCGTGCGCGCTCCGATCGGCACGCCGCGCTCGGCGAGCTCGACGACGGGCGCGAAAACCTCCTCAAATGGCAGGCGACCGTAGCGCTCGTGCAGCGCGCACCAGCCGTCTACCGCACCGGGGACCGTTACTGCATTCGCACCGCGGCCAGGCATAGTTGTTATCGCTGCACCCAATTGCTCCCGCATTGCGCTATACGACACCCCTAAAGCGCTTCGGCCACTGGCATTCAAGCCGACTAGTTCGCGCGCGCTCGGATCCCATACGAAAGCGAATAAATCGCCCCCTGGGCCGCACATATAGGGTTCGGTGAGGCTCAGCACCGCATTTGTCGCGATGGCCGCGTCAACGGCGCTACCGCCCTTTTTCAGTATCTCGACACCGGCCTGAGTTGCAGCGGTTTGGCTAGAGGCGATCATCCCATGCTTAGCGAAACTCGGGCTCCGCGTTCTAACTCTCGGTGGTTCGGGTAATTTCAATTTTTCTACCTAAATTTTTCGGCCGAGGAAGTCCGCGATGAACGCGCTCAACGGCGGCTAGACGAGACTGGGCAGCGCTCGGCATCGGCGCGCTTTTTCGATCACCGAACGCCACATGTACGAACAAAATTTCAGCGCTGGCAGCAAAAAACCCATCATCGGCATGGAGTAACGTTTGAAAGGTGTGTATAAGTTTCGGCGTCCAATCGATTAAAATTGTTTCCACCCGGAGACGATCTCCGCGAAATAATTCACGCTTAAAATCCAAGTCGCTGCTCGACATAAAAAGCGTCCCTTGGCCTTCGGCAGTATAATCCCAACCGATCCCGCAGTCGCGAAAAAACACCTCCCCGCCATCATCAAATGCCGACAGATAATACGCCACGTTCATGTGCCCGTTCGCGTCGAGCCAATCACTCTTGACGGTTAGCGTGCTTTCGTATGGAACCGGAATTGCGGAGTCGCGCATTGGGTCTGTCGGCTCAGATTACTGAATCGATCACGCGAACTGTTGGTCGGAACTTAATTGGCAAGTTCAAACTCAAAAATTTTTCCGGGGTTGAGAATGCCGCGCGGATCCAACGATTGTTTAAGATGCCGCATTAATGCGATTTCGCTCTCGCTCCTGGATATCGAAAGATACTCTTTTTTCTCCAACCCGATCCCATGCTCGGCAGATATCGAACCACCGTGCGGTTTGAGCGGTTCATAGACACAGCGTTCAACAGCTAAGTGAATCTCGTCGTCTTTATTCGGGATCGTAATGGCGAAATGAATGTTGCCGTCAGCGATATGGCCGAATGTATAACAGTAGTGCAGCGGCCAATTTTCTCGCAATCGACGTTTCACTTCATCGACGTAACTTCCAATGTGACGAACGGCAATGCTGACGTCGAAAATTTGCGGCGGACCATAGCGAAAAAATTGTTCGACATCGTCACGAATCGCCCACATCGCAGCGCGATCCGCACCCGATTGAGCGACGGCAGCATCAGCAATGAGTCCGTCCTCCAAGGCTTTTATCATGATTGCTTCAAAACGCTCCTTGCCAGCCACCAAACCTAACGACTCGACGATCGCATAGAACGGTTTGTCGGGCTCAATCGGCGGTTTGTTTGTCGCCGGAGCAGTGATTACAAGGTCGAAATAATCATGCCACAAGACCTCGAAGGCGCTCAACGTACCGCCCAGTTCGCGGTCGATGTATTTTAGGAAAGTTGTGACTTGATCAAAATCATTGAACGACACGAACGCGGTGTCTTCCGCAGTTATCGCCTCGCGCAACCGCACCACCAAACGTGTAACAATACCTAACGTGCCTTCGGTGCCGATAAAGAGTTGTTTTAGATCGTAGCCGGCGTTGTTTTTTATCATTTTGTTCAGCGATGAAATCACCGTCCCGTCAGCTAACACCGCTTCGATACCGAGTATATTATCGCGCATCATGCCAAAGCGAATA
>CAWLAW010000563.1:0-2811 GCA_963854885.1 Gammaproteobacteria bacterium
GCAAAAATGCGGATTTTTGCTGTTTTTCCGACTTATATAATATCGCTGATCAATATAATGTAATTCGATATTCGATATATTAATCTGGATCACGCAAGCGCTGCTTTGTGCATCGCACCGCCCGAAATCACGAACATCGTCGACTAAAATTATGTGTGGAATTACAGCTACATGGGGCGAAGCACCCCCGACTTTGGCCGCCGCGATGGCCAAGCGAATCGCACACCGAGGCCTAGATGGGTCCGGCCATGCGGCGATACCCGAACTCAAAGTCTCGCTGGCGCATCGGCGACTCTCGATTATGGACCCTGAAGGCGGGCATCAGCCGCTCACTAGCCAAGATGACGCTGCGGTCCTCATCGCAAACGGCATGATTTACAACGACCTGGCTCTTCGGGATGCGTTTGGCGACAGCACGTTCGCGACACGCTCGGATTCGGAATCTATATTGCAGGCTTGCCGCCATCATGGACCCGCCGGGGTCGCCAAACTTGACGGTATGTTTGCATTCGTAATGGCCACAAGCAAAAAGCTCATTGCGGCGCGCGATCCGATCGGAATCAAACCACTCTATGTCGGACGGCGGGGAGATGCTTACTGCTTCGCTTCTGAGATTAAAGCGCTCAGCCCTTATGTCGATCAAATTCGCGAATTCCCGGCGGGTCACGTGTTCGATTCGAGCCGTGGACTGTATCGGTACTACACACTGCCTGAAGCAACAGACGATATCGGCGATGAGCAAGCAGCGATCCAAATAGTCCAGCAGACTTTGACCAAGGCGGTAGAAAAACGCCTCCGCTCAGACGTGCCACTCGGTGTATTCCTGTCCGGCGGGCTCGATTCCAGCATAATTGCTGCGCTAGCGATCCAGCATCGCCCAGGACTCAAGAGCTTCTCGGTGGGCCTCGCGGACAGCCCGGACCTCATAGCCGCTCGACGCGTGGCCGAATATCTCGGTACTGATCACCACGAATACGTGTTGACGCCGGAAGAAATCCAGCGCGACTTGCCACAAATTCTTTATCACTTAGAGTCGTTCGATCAGGACTTGGTGCGCAGCGCGGTTCCGTGCTACTACGTTTCGCGTCTTGCAGCCCAACATGTGAAAGTTGTGCTTACCGGTGAGGGCGCGGATGAACTGTTTGCCGGCTACGACTATCACAAAGATTACGAGCAACCGAGCGCACTGCAAGAGGAACTACGTCGTTCGGTGCTCACCATGCACAACATCAATTTGCAGCGAGTCGACCGCATGACAATGGCTCATGGTCTGGAAGCGCGAGTCCCGTTCCTAGATCGAACAATGCTCGATATCGCGTTTCGTATTCCGGTTGCTTTAAAGCTGCCTGCGGACAGCCGCATTGAAAAATGGGTCTTACGCAAAGCATTCGAACACCTCTTACCTAGTGACATCGTGTGGCGTGAAAAATCTCAGTTCGACCAAGGTAGCGGCGTCGCGGATTTGCTGGGTCGTGACGAAACACCGAATCGTAACGCTGCCGACTCTCATTCTGATCCCTCGAGGAGTGCAGAAGAAGCCGCCTATCGGGAATCATTAATCGACCGGTTCGAGGCGCCAAAAGCGATGTTAGATCTTGTCGCTCATTGGGACGATGCTGCTCGAATCGAGGATCGAGTAGCGGTCGAGATTAATACCGTCACCGATCTTGCGGCCAAATCGGACCGCCCGTCAGATAAGCCAAACGATGACTTTAGTTCGCTCTACAACCTAGAGTCCTCGCGACCATATTTTCGCAGAATGAAGGAATTGGATTACCAGATGCCAGCTTCCGCCAACGCGATATATCGTTGGTGTATTGAAGAGATCCGTCGACTCCACGGTACGCGTAAACTGACGGTTTTGGATTTGTGTGCTGGCTACGGGATCAACGGGGCATTAATGAAAAGCGAGCGTTCGCTCGAACAACTCTATGCAGTTTTACTAGACAAGAAGTCGGCCGACGCGAGCGATCCGTTCTTCGACTGTTTGTCTTTGGTAACGCACGATACCGACGAAGATCTCAATGTCGTTGGCCTCGACGTCGCCGCGAACGCATTGGCCTATGGGCGCGCAGCAGGATTTATGGACGATGCGTTTGCGATAAACCTCGAGACGGATCCGATCTCGCCGCAGGTTGAAGCTTCAATTGGCGAATGCTCTCTTGTCACGATTACAGGTGGTTTCAGCTTCATTGGCGTAAATACATTCGAAAAGATCTTGGCCGCCGTCGATAAGGCCGGCGCTAGTAAACCATGGATCGTTGGATTCCCTCTTTTACACACTAAACTTGACGATTTGATCGCGCTGCTCAATTCTCACGGCTACGTGATCCAACCCGTTCTAAAGCATCGGCTGCGGCAACGTCGATTTGCCAACCCAACCGAACGGCGACGCGAATATGAAGCGCTCGACCGCGCAGACCTCACGTCTTCGGACAATGCCTACTTCGAATCGCATTTACTACTGGCCCAACCGCCCGGAATGCCGGCACTTCCAGACGAAATTCTGCGCAACCAGTCTAATTTGAGTCTCGTCAGTTAAGTGCGAAAAATTAACCGATGAACTGAACGGCCGTTTTCGCGACGGTGTATTTAGGTCAACCGGGCGCGTTTAGTTCGCTTCCTCTAAGAAACCCACACTGGGAACGGAACCACCTGTCGCGACGCTGGTTCGGGTGACGACTTAGCTCGTTTGAATAATTTTCCGAGAATTCACAAAGTCGCTACCAAGAAGAGACATCTCCATAGCTAAACTGTAATCTGCATTGTCTCGATCAATCTATTCTTGAGGGGCTTATGGACGAACTTTGC
>CAWLAW010000564.1:0-2807 GCA_963854885.1 Gammaproteobacteria bacterium
GAATGTGTCGTGCTGCTGGCATTTCCTCGTCAGGTACATAGCCAAGCGCGAGTATCGGTAGCGCTCTCTTAAAACTTGCGTCAAATTCAACTGGTAGGGTGATTAAATGTACGATCACCGGAACGAGTAATATAGCTAATCCAGCGACTAGCATCAGCGCACCGGCGGCGGGAATTCTTGTGAGCGCGGTAATAAACGGGAGCGCGACGAGAATCATCGCGCCGATCCGTTCGCTAACACTCGCGAGCCCGACCAGGCGCGACCGTAGTTTTAGTGGTGCATAATTTAATTCGTCTTGAATCGCATGACCGACCTCGTGAGCTGCAACGGCGACTGCAGTCAGTGACTTTCCGTCGTAAACCGCTTCGCTTAAACGCACGACTTTATTGATCGGATCGTAGTGATCGCCTTGCGGGATTCGCTCGACGGAAACTCCTTCGAGCTTGCTATTTTCGACTAGGTGTATAGCAAGCTCGCCGCCCGTTCCGGGGATCTCTTCTCGATGTTGACTGTAACGTTTAAGCACATGACGGGCCCACAATTGCGGACCGAACACAATCACTAAAACCACCGCGATTATGATCAGCGCGAAAGGCATCGAAGGCTTATCCTAAGATTGTATGTGGTGCACTGACGAGGCGGCATCGAGAATCTACATTCCTATTGTCGAGAGCTCAAAACAACGTCTCGTGTCATTTTGTTGATCGTGAAATTCATCAGTATTTTCTGGTGCGGGCAACATCGTACAGTTAATTCAAGGTCGCGCTTTCCGGTTTCGTCTGCGTTTCTTGTTCGCTTAGCGTCGCTTGAAGCTCCCATTGTGCAAGCCGGACGCTGTTAGCAATCAACTCTGCGAGTGAATGGAGTAACTTCGCGTTTAACGCGAGATCGATTCTGGCTCCGTTCTCTGGTGCTAAGGCCATGATCAACGACCCATCGGCATTACGCCGAATCTGCATTTTTACTAGGACGACTGGTGCCGTCCCCAAGGGCAAGGCTTTCGCTGTCTCGCGGTAAGGCGTCTTAAAGTCGGAATCTATCATCGCTCTTTCATGCTCAAATGCGAGTACTTCCTTTTTCGCGGCGGGTGAAACTGGGGCCGGGACCGTGGATGTTTGTTCCAGCGAAGCAACGATAGACGGCCAAATGAGTCTGACGAAGCGACGCGTCAGCCAAAATCGGAATTCCGTATTGTCGCTGCCGGCCACGCGCAACATTAGGCGATCCTCTGCGGCCACGAATTTAATCTGAATTTGTTGAATTTGTGCCATCATCCACTCGCAATCATTGGTCAAAAGCGGCGTTCGTTTCCGCGCTCGTGATTTTTTGAGACACTCTTGCGTTCATCGAGAATAAATTGACTAAACCGCGGTACGTTTCCACACGGAATCCGCCAACCCGACCATTGTCCAATAGTGTAAGCATGTCTGAAAGTAGCAATTATGATCAAACCACGGCATCCACCGCCGGCTTGCCGCGTGGATTGAGTCCGCGGCAACGCTACGACGACGATATCGGTGCTGAATTGTTGATCCCCGATCGCGCTCAATCTATTGCGATCGATCATACGGAAAGACTCTTTGCTGATCTGACCCGCGCCAAGGGGCGAAAATCTTCGCGGTTCGTGGAGAAAGTTTTGCGCTTAAATCGAGCAAAGCCTCAGCCGCTACGTGGCATTTACCTGTGGGGTAAAGTAGGGCGCGGTAAAACCTATATTGTCGACACGTTTTTTGACTGTTTAGACACGAAAAGAAAATTGCGCATACATTTCCACAGTTTCATGCGCAAAGTGCATAACGATTTGAAAAAGCTAAGCGGTGAATCTGATCCGTTGGCGGTGGTCGCGCGGCGCTGGGCCGAAGACGTCGATTTATTATGCCTCGACGAATTCCATGTCGGTGATATTACCGATGCCATGATTCTCGCCAATTTACTCAGCGCGCTATTTGATAATGGCGTTTGTCTTGTTACCACCTCGAACGAGGCGCCGAGCAATCTTTACCGTGACGGACTGCAGAGACAGCGTTTCCTGCCTGCGATTGAACTCATTGAAGCGCATCTCGAGGTCGTTGAGTTGGCTGGCGATCTAGATTACCGCCTGCGCGCGCTCGAACAAGCGGACATCTATTATGCGCCACATGACGGCGAGGTCGTAAATGCGCTGCTGGACAGGTTTTCCGCTATTGCGCCGTCGCTGGGCGAGCCGGGCGGCTCAATCGAAATTGACGGGCGTGCAATATCTACAATTCGACGTGCGGACGGGGTTGTGTGGTTCGATTTCGAAACCCTGTGTGCGGGCCCGAGATCGACGCTGGACTACATAGAAATCGCATTATGTCACCACACTATTGTACTAAGTGACATCCCAATTATGGATAAAGATTCCAGCGATGCGGCGCGTCGCTTCATTAATCTAATCGACGAGCTATACGATCGTAACGTCAAATTGATCGTTTCAGCAGCCGCCACGGCCGAAAAGCTTTATGCAGGCACACGCCTTGCGTTCCCATTCAAACGGACTGTTAGCCGCTTAACCGAAATGCAATCGCACGATTATTTAGCGCGTGCGCATCTCTGCGACTAGCGTAAGACTTACGGCGCTGCCAACCGGCGTTGTGTAGCACCAACCGACCCCGACTATCTATTGAAGTAGGTTCTTCCAATTTTTCGGCTTGCCATTTCCAACGCCTCGAACTTCTAGAGTTTGAACTAAATGTGATTTAATAATTATATTAAACAATAATTTAAAGTATATAGTTGACAAGTTAAATTATTAAAGTATTCTAATTGCCTAAGCAGGCGAGTTT
>CAWLAW010000565.1:0-2796 GCA_963854885.1 Gammaproteobacteria bacterium
CTCCTCTCATGACGCGATGGGCATTGCCGCACGCATGATCGAAACGGGCGAGGTGGATGTCGCGATAACCGGTGGCACGGATTGCGCGATTAGTCCGCTGTTATTTTTTGGTGCGAGGAACAACCGCATGTTCCAACCGCAACCCGATCCGTTGAAGACCTGTCGCCCATTTAATGCAGAGCGGTTTGGCGTGATGCTCGGAGAAGGTGCCGGGATATTTGTGATGGAGCGCGCAGACTTGGCGAGAAAACGCGGCGCTACGATTCATGGAATGTTACGCGGGTATGCCACGCTTGCAGACGGTTACCATCCTTCCTCGCCGGAACCCGAAGGAAAATGGGAACAGCTCGTCATGGAATTGGCCGTACAAAACGCGAAATTACCGGGCGGTGCCGACGACATCGATGCTGTCGTCGCGCACGGCACGGGTACGCCGGTGGGTGATATCGCTGAGCTCGCAGCGCTAAATCGAATCTATGGCAAGCGAAAAGAACCATTGCCCATCACCGCGCCAAAAGGCAACTTTGGTCACCCGCATGGGCCTGCTGGCGCTTTAGGGATGCTCGTAGGCATCCACAGCATGCAACAAAATGCGCTCATGGCGACAGCCGGAACGCATGATCCTCGGGATTTAATGCCCGAGGTCGCCGATCTTCGAGTTGTGCTAAACGAGCCCGCACCGATGAACATCGACGCTTTTCAGGTTAATGCGTTCGGGTTCGGCGGGCAGAACTCATCGATGGTAATAACCCGAAAGTAGATCGTCGTTCAATCGCCTAGATCTTATGTAACCGTGTCTCGGCTGCAGATACAGCGGTTGACCGCACGCACCGCTCAATCAGCCACGCGACGTACGGGCGATTGAGCGCTCAAAGGTCTGCTTGAGTTAGTTGCATGCGCAAGCTACTTCAATCTTTCAGTTTGCTGAGGCTCTCGGACATAATCGGCACGGATTATGCCCAGCAATTTTCGCGCAACAATTGAGCACGATTAAAGAACGCACGAGATGAGTACACCAATCAATCAGAACCGAGATGTTGTCATCGTCGGCGCGGGCATTGGCGGTAGCGCACTAGCCGACGTTCCAGCGAATGGCGGTCTTAGCGTCGTCATACTGGAGAAAACCTTACAACACAAAGATGTCGTACGCGCGGAGTGGCTCGCCCCATGGGGTGTCCTCGAAGCAACCGAATTAGGCCTGACAGAAACCTATGTCGCCGCAGGGGCTAATCGGTCCTTGCGGAACATTTTTTATGACGACTTAATGACCCGCGAAGAGGCCGCTAACGATACTGTCTCTCTTTGGTAGTTTCTCGAGACAACTATCCATCCCTTTGGCTAGTCGCACGTTCACTCCATTACCGGAACAAGGTTCCCATGAGTCCGCATCACCAACATTAACCCAAACAAACGTCTTTCCCAATCCGCTTTGCACACTACAGTAGCGAGCATTCTATCCGCTGCCCCAAAGACACCAAACCGCCAGTAACGAATCCTCGTTGGAACGCATACTGTGCACAATATTCGGCACATTGTGGACGTAACCACCAACCCACGGGGAATGCCACGGGTCGGCGTTTTGACGCCATTGGCTCGGTGATAATGCCGCGTAAATTTCCTCCGGGCTGTGGTGGTGATCCGGATAATGGGTGTGTGGTGCGAGCACGGTAATGCCGATCTGAATATCGCTTCGAATTTCTAATCCTTGCGGCCCAACCACGAGCGCATTCGCATGCTGCGCTTTGAACTCGCTATTGTCTTTGTCGCCATTCGGCCGTCGAGTCCAACATAATTTTGCCGCGAGATGCTCGATCGCCGCAGCCAAATCCGCGACGGGTCCAAGGTCCGCGCTCGCCGACGCTAAGGCGGGCTGCAAAAACGCGCAGGCCGGTAACTGATTAGCTTGGTGAGCATGCTGTTCACCGGTAAGTTGTGCTGCTGAAAATATTCGATCGGCAACGATAAGCGCAGCCTCGGTCGCACCAGACGCCGCGATCATCGCCTGCGTTGCATCGATAAATAATTGAAGCTCGTATGTTCGTTTCACACGGCACACTCCCAATCGGCTTTAACCCAAACCTATCTTTTTGAAATTGACCCGCTTCTCGATGGTGTTGAGATCGGCTATTTTCGATTGCCTAAAATCGTCGCTTCGACGAAATACGCTATGCGGCGAAGCCAATATTAACCTTCGGCTTTATTTTGCTGAATGTCCATGATCGAGATGTAGCCGCCAGAATAATCCGGAGCGACCGGGATTGCCCGACCGTCGATCGTTAATGTGTCGGGTCGATTCCCTCGGACGATCGTGTTGGCATATTGCCCAAGCCCATTCGTGCCAACCGATTGCAGCGGAAACGAATCGCCTGCCGCATAAGTTTGGAGAAGCAACGGCCGCACGCGTGGCGACCTGTTCGGGGCCGAGCCATGTACGGAGCAACAATTGTGCACGGTAACGGAACCGGCAGGACCTTTTAAGTAATCGGCATTTGTCGGTTGAGCTTCTAGCAAATCTTCTTCACGGATTGCCCCGACCCAGTTCCCATTGTTGTCTTGTAGCGAGAACAACCGACCCAGATGACTGCGCGGCACGATCCCCATCGGCCCCATTTCATCATCGACATCTTCGAGGTAGATACCGATTGTCAACGGCGAGAAATCCGTATGCGGCCAGTACTGTATGTCTTGATGCCATTTTATTTCCTCGCCGCCGTGGCTCCATTTAAAATTTAGCTTCGAATGGTGGTAGCACACGTTCGGCCCGAGTAAGTCTTCAGCGATATCCACAATTGGACT
>CAWLAW010000566.1:0-2785 GCA_963854885.1 Gammaproteobacteria bacterium
CTCTACCTCAACGCGATATCGCTATGGGTAATCGACGCGACGTGCGGGTACTGCCTGGTGTCACTTTCGTTGGTTTGTGCAATCTATGCATTGAGCTGGCGATCTAATCGAGTTTTAAAGCTGGGCAGTTGGCGACTCGGAAGTTCTGTCGCTAGCGTTTTACTCGTGGTGTTTCTGCATTTGAATTTTTCGGGCATGTTCGATTCAGCGTCGGGCCCGGAAGATCCTTATTTACGCAACTTAGCCGAACACCTAAGCACCAACAATGCCAAGTTTTATGGGGCATATTGGTGTCCCCATTGCCAGCAACAAAAGCTTGTTTTTGGCGCCTCCGCGAAACGGCTGCCGTACATCGAATGCTCGCCAAACGGAGAACGTGGCGCACCGGCAACGGAGTGCCTGGCCGAAAACATCCGAAATTACCCAACTTGGGTAATCGGCGAACGCCGCATGGAAAGAAACCTGAGTCCGGCGCAATTAGCGCGTTATTCTCGATTTAAGCAAGACGAAGTACCCGATCGGGCGGAAAACTAGGTTTCCTGAAATTTCGGCCTACCCAATTTTCTGATGAACGCATCGAATAAACGCAGCTTGCTATCCGATCCAGGTCATTTTCTTGCCTTGGGCGGTGGTTCTGGTTTGTTGCCGAAAGCGCCGGGAACAGCCGGAACCCTAGTTGGTTTGGTCATATTCTGGCCGATGGCCGGTCTGGATAAGGTCGCCTATTTGAGCGTCGTAACGGCACTTTTTTGCGTCGGTATCCCATTGTGTCGGCGCACCGCGACGGTGCTCGGCAAACACGACCATCCCGCCATTGTTTGGGATGAAATTGTCGGAATCTTAGTAACTTTAGCGTTCGTTTGCCCAAGCCTTCAGACGAGCGTCATAGGTTTTTGCTTGTTTCGATTTTTTGACATCGTCAAGCCATGGCCGATCAGTTACTTAGACAGGCAGGTTAGCGGGGGCCTTGGCATCATGCTTGACGACCTAGTTGCTGCAATCTTTGCAGGAATTACGCTGGTATTTATTGAATATTTATCATATATTTAGGGGGGCAACATAGAACTAACATTAGAATATATCCGTAACTGGAGATCATCGGTGGATTTCGCTCGAATTAGGCGCCTAGCTGGCGTCGGAGTATTAATTACGTTGCCGTTGGTCGCCGGTGCCGATATTTACAAATATGTCGATAAGTATGGCCGTGTCCATCTGACCGACGAGCCCGTACATAATGGCTATAAGCGCCTTGTTAAAACCTGGAAAGGATGGGCCGAGGCAAACATTGCCTATCGAAATTTAAATAAAAATCGCGTGCGATTTACGCCGACAATCGATCTGGTCGCTAAGCGACACCACTTACCAAGCGCCCTCATTCACGCAGTAATTACGGCTGAATCTGCTTACGATTCAGCCGCCGTATCGCGCGCCGGTGCCGTCGGTTTAATGCAACTTATGCCCGGCACGGCAGAGCGATATGGCGTTTCAAATCGTCGTGATCCTCGTACTAATGTGCTCGGCGGAACGCGCTACCTAAAAGATTTACTCGGCATGTTTGATAATAATTTGGCGCTCGCACTTGCGGCTTACAACGCCGGCGAAAACGCTGTTATTAAATATGGGCATCAAATTCCTCCCTATCAAGAAACGCAAACATACGTGCGCCGCGTTCTAAAATACTACAACGACTATAAGAAAGTTATGTAGTATTCATGCTCGCGCAGCAATGTGTGGCTACCCACAAAACATATTAGATGGAAATGGCGCGAAGACAGCACTGGCTAGTTAAATAAGTGCGTCACGGAGCCGAGACCGATGCAACGAAATTCTTCAGTTCCTAGTTCGCGTTCTGCCGCGTCAATGCGTGAGGCATCTCCGTATATTCGGTCGCACCGAGGACAGACGTTTGTCGTTTATTTCGGCGGTCGGCTGATTAGTGATTTACAGCTCGACGGACTTGCGCAAGATCTCATTCTGCTGGCCGGACTTGGGATAAAGGTGGTTGTCGTTCACGGAGCGCGCCCGCAAATTGATGCGCGCACGCGCGATCACAACATGTCTCAACAATTCGTTGGCGAGTTGAGAGTCACCGATGCTCGTACGTTAGCGCACGTAAAAGACGCCGTATCGACTGTCCGCATCGACATTGAAGCGCGTTTGCAGCAAGCAGCTCGCGATACGCCCGATCAAGCGAGTGCGATCACAGTTTCGGGCGGGAATTTTGTTATCGCGCGCCCCGCGGGAATAGTCGATGGGGTCGATCTGCAATTCACTGGCGTCGTTCGGAAAATCGATCGCGAAGCAATCGAACGTCGTCTGGATGCAGACGAAATTGTAATTGTGTCGCCGACGGGGTATTCCGCAACGGGAGAGGTATTCAACTTGAACGCGCTGGATCTTTCCGTAAACCTTGCATGTGATGTCAACGCTTCAAAATTGATTTTAATGATGGATTCGCCCGGATTGGTAGACAATACCGGCAGCGTCATTCGAGAGTTATCCATTGGGCAAGCGCGCAATTTCAGCAGCATAGATCCGGCCGGCACACGATTTCTTGAAAGCGCTATCCGAGCGTGTCAATTTGGCGTACGGCGGGTCCACCTGATCGATGGCGGCCTTAACGGTGCCTTGCTCGAGGAACTTTTTACCCGCGACGGCAGTGGAACCTTGCTTAGCAACGCACCTTCCGGTCGCATGCGGCACGCGACTATTGACGATGTTGGAGGGGTGTTAGCATTGATAGAGCCGCTTGAGCGCGACGGATTGTTGGTCAAGCGATCGCGCG
>CAWLAW010000567.1:0-2784 GCA_963854885.1 Gammaproteobacteria bacterium
ATGTGGCGTCTGCCTTTGTTGCGGCTCGATTTTGGCGTGTTGTACAACAAATTTTTCGGCGAAACGGAACGCAATTTACGCGAAGCTTTGCTGACGGCGCAGACCATGGCCCCGTGCGTATTATGGTGCGACGAAATTGAGAAGGGGATTGCCACCGGAGACTACGATAGCGGCACCTCAAAACGCCTACTGGGTACGCTGCTGACCTGGATGGCCGAAAACGACAAGCCAGTTTTTATCGTCGCGACGGCCAACGATGTTAGCGCGCTGCCGCCGGAATTGATGCGCAAGGGGCGTTTGGATGAGGTTTTCTTCATTGACTTGCCAGGGGTTGCAGTGCGCGCGGCGATTTTCGCGATACATTTGAGCAAACGGCAGCTCGATGCGAAGCTATTCGATCTTGAATTACTCGCTGAAAACAGTGACGGGTTTACCGGCGCAGAGATTGAACAAGCGGTTGTAGCCGCACGATATTCGGCTAGCGCGAGTGATACAGTTGCATCGACCGAGCTCATCTTAGAAGAATTGGCGATGACGAAGCCCCTGTCCGTTGTGCGCGCCGAAGATGTCTCCAAATTACGTCGTTGGGCTGAAGGCAGAACGGTATCGGCGGGATAACCGAGGGGCGTACGTGCAGTTGATGACTGGAGAGATCGCTACTCGGGTGATGAGTTAACCGCCGCTTGCTTCGCGAGTACTCAACTGTAACAGTGGACCGTCGCCCATTGCGATCACTGCCTCTGCGACTAACTCGTTTTTGACCGGCGAAAATAGAAACGGGGGCAAGGGATAAAATTCGTGTCGCGTTTTGTCGACAGCGCGATACCAAGAATCGTCGGGCGGCGCGGTAGCGGTCGGATCTTGCGTGCAGCCGAGAACTAAAGCAATTAGGCCGCAAGCGTAATATTTCAGCCTACTAACGTTCATGCGCTTTGTTCACCCTCCCGATTCCCCAATATCAGTCACGCCAAAGATCGCTGGCCCCCGTGAGTCGAATCTCAGGGATTCCATGTTTGCTTAACTTACAATCTATCGAGTTTGCGTGCACATTCCTAATTTCGACTCGATAAGCAACTGAAGCGTGTGAAAACCGGCTCGGGGTTGAGGATAATGAACTGGTAAACTATTCGCATCCGCACATTCTGAGACTAAGACAATCATGACAATCGCACCTGCCATCCCGTCGGCATCCGTTATTTTGATGCGTGAGGGCGAGCGTTCGCCAGAAATTCTACTCGTGCAGCGCAATGCTAAGATCGTATTTCACGGTGGTTCTTGGGTATTTCCCGGCGGAAAGGTCGACGAAGCCGATGCTAAGGCGCTGGAAAAAGGCGACGATTTGGCAATCGCGCGACGCGCCGGAGTTCGCGAAGTAGATGAAGAAGCCGGCTTGCAAATTGATGGTGATACGTTAGTCCCTTTTTCTCACTGGACGACCCCGGAAAATCAGCCTAAACGATTTGCCGCTTGGTTCTTTATTGGCATTGTGGGTGCCGATCATGACGTGACAGTCGACGGTTCCGAAATCGTCGACCATCGGTGGGTTACCGTCGATGAAGCATTGAATCAGCGCTTCTCAAACGAGATCGCGTTAGCGCCGCCGGCCTTTGTATCGCTGTTGAGGATCCGCGAGTTTAACGCTGCCGAGGCCATACTCGAGCACATCGTCGCCGGCGGTGCACAGCGGTTTTCACCGCGGATCGTTGAGTTAGACGATGGCCGTTGCTCTGTCTATGCGGAAGATGTCGCCTACGAGTCACTCGATTTGACCGAGCCGGGGCCGCGACATCGGTTAAGAATGGTGAAAAGTGGCTGGCAGTATATTGATCACTTTTGACGGTGTTGGCCCTGCGCCCGCGCGGTCACCCACTCACTTTCGAACGTCGCGACATCCGCGTTTTTCAATGGGTCCCGACCGGCCAATACTTCTTCTAATGGCGGCAGATCATCGAAGCCCCAGAAAACATCGTCTCCAACAATCATCGTAGGTACCCCGAACGCGCCGCTCTTAAGGGCTTGATCGCTATTGTTTTTCAATTGCGATTTGGCCTCATCGCTTGTCGCACCAGCTACTAAGGCATCCGCCGATATGCCGGCACTTGTCAAGTAACTGCCGACCGCTTCGGCATCGTTCGGGTCCAATTGATCGACCCAAACACCGCGCAGTAAACATCCCGTAACCGCGCAGCGTTCAGTGTGTGTCATTGGTTGAGCGGACAGTCGCAGCAAAAATAGCGGATCAAACGGATGTAATTTCGGGGCGCTAAAAGGTATGCCGAGACTGGCGGCTTTGCGCAGGTTGTTGCGGTTCATCCAGGCAAGTTTAGGCGCCACTTCTGCGGGCCCGAGTTGGCCATAGGCTTTTAAAAATCCAGCAAATAAAACCGGAATGGGTTCAACGTGATAACCATATTTTTCCGCAATGCCTGGCAGTAGATGCCAAGCGAGATAAGCGTTGTGTGAAATATAGTCGAAGTAAAAATCTATCCGTCGAGCCTGTGAATCTGGCATTCGATGCGCCTCTTGGTGAATCTTGGGCAAATTATAAACGAAACATTAGCCAGCATTTGCCGCACTCCCGAATACCTCAGTAGCCTTCTCATAGGTGATATGGTGAGCGCAGCGAATGTGCACCCAATTGCAACAATAATGATTCAACCAATTCCGAAGCGACGCGCCTACTTAATGTTAATCGTCGTTATGCTGCTATGGGCGAGCGGCATAATTGTGGCGCGAAGTGTGCAAGAGCAAGTTGCGCCGATCGGATTTTCGTTTTGGCGTTGG
>CAWLAW010000568.1:0-2782 GCA_963854885.1 Gammaproteobacteria bacterium
ACAGCAATTCCAATTGCAATCGTCGCTAGCAACAGGCGCATGTAGTCGAGCTTCATGCCGCTAGCGCCCATAAATCCGAGAATAAATAAAATCGGCGCAACGTTTGCGATCATTGCGTAAACGCTTATCGAAAAACTACGGTAGGTAATAAGGATAAATATAAAAATGAGAATAAATACCGCGGAGTAGCCGTGTAATTGCGAGGCGGCAATATAATCCTCGATACTCGTCCACAGCAGTCCCATGCCGGTGGTCTTTACCTCGATGCCGTCGATCGTTCGTGCAGCGAGAAACGCTGACAGATCGTTCAGTAACTCACGAATCTCACTCGCGTCACTGACTGTTACTCGTAGCTGGACGACAGTTTGAGAAGAATCAAAATTGATGTAGTCATTGATTTCTTCGCCCCCGGATAATTGGTAAAGAAACAGCAGTTGGGCGAGCGTATCGCTGTCATCAGGTAGGCGATACCAAGCGGGATCGTCGCCGTGCAGCGCTTGGTTCAAATCTTTCGTAATTTCAGCGACCGATTGCGCCTTGCGCACCAAGGGCTGCTGCTCTGCGTATTGGCTAAACTCGTCGATCAGCTGAACTAGTTCTAGGTTTCTAATACCGTCTTCACGATCGGTGTCGAAAATATAAACAACACTAACGAAACCGCCCATAACAGCTTCCGCTTTTTCGATACTACGGCGGATCTCCAAATGGGGTTTAAGTTCCTCAATGAAATTGTAATCAACCTGCAATCTAGATACGCCAACGGCCGACCCCGCGATCGCGACACCGCATACGATTAGGACGTTGCGTGGATGGCTACTAACCAATTGCCCGATCCACGCCATGGCATTGTCAATTGCGCGCGGGAGCAGTTTTCGTTTGACAGCGGGCGGTCGTTGTCGCCGACCAACAAGAGCGGAAATGCTGATCATTATCGTGATACTCAGAACAAAACTTGCGAGTACGCCAAACGCCGCGTACACCGCCATTTGCGCGATCGCCTCTATCGACGAGACCGTCATGCCCAGGAGTCCGATCGCAGTGGTTAGCGCTGCGAGAAAACACGGCGCACCAACTTCTTCAATTGCGATCCGCGCAGCATCGCTGATTTGCTCGGTGGATTCGCGCGCGCGCTGAAACGCGAGCATCACATGAACAGCCTGCGAGACACCGACCGCGCAAATAAATGCCGGGATCATGGTGAACATAAAACCGAGAGACCATCCGCGCCAGCCGATAAAGCCGATGGTTAGTGTTATCGCCAGCAGTACGACCGCTAGCGGCGCGCCTAGGCCGACCAGGCCGTGGGGGAATACGAGTGCGCCGATGAGTGCAATGAGAATGAAGGTGCCGAGCGCAATAATGGGCGTTTCGTTAAATGTAACGCGGTTGTAGAAAGCGTTGTATGCCACGTCACCCGAGGCGTAGAACTTGATCCCAGCAAACTCGGGACGATCCAGGATTTCCCGCAAAGCGGCTTCAGCGACCTGCGGATATAAATTCTCCATAGCGTCACCGCCATCTGGATCGAGTCGCAAAGATGCGATTGGCATGGCGATGGTCTTTGTCATGTCGACAACAATGGCGCCGAATTGCGCATCCTCGCTGATCAAATTATTGACGAACATGGGCTTCGCTAAGGCAATGTCACGCAACGCCAGCAGGTCCGCTTGCGAGCCCGGAAAATCAAAAGCGAGATCATGTATTTCAATTAGATCGTCGGTTGCTTCGACAAATTCGGCATTCGCTAAACTTGTCACTTTGCGCACGAACGGGATCTCGCGCTCGAGTGCTTGTGTCAGCAGCGCGATCTTTTTCATTACCCCAATGTCGAAGGGTCCGTAGCTCGTCCCGGGTGCTTCATACAGGAGGTAGATAGTCTCGTCCGGGTAAAACTCGCGCTGGTAGGCTTGATAGAAATCGTAAACCGGGTCTTCTTCGTTGAATAGTGAATCGAGCCCGTTGTCGATGTGAACCGAGGTTGCGAAATAACCTCCCGTGCCCGCCAATACGACGAGGAACAATGAGACGACGACTGTATGTAGCGCGCACCATTGCGCAACGCGGCCAAATAGTCGGTCGAGACCGCGGGCAAGCGACAATTTATTCTTGCTCATTAGGACGATAGCAAATGTGGCGCGTCGGGAGGGATACTAGAAAAAGCAGCGTCCCGTCGCGGCGCTTCAAACTGAGGCCATTTCGTCGATTAGTTGACGTTGCAACGCCGTGACTCGCTCGTTGGGCTGCCAAAGTTCGCAGATTTCGCGGGTCGGATCTTCGACGTCGCTTTTTTCGCCGCATAGCACTTCAAGAATTCCGTGTACGCAAAATGGCACTGCGGATTCGGCATAGCCCCCTTCGTGGACCATCACGATCCGGTTTTCGGCGAAGCGATCGGCAAGCGCCATCGTTTGCTCGGCAAGCGCTTGAAATGTACCGGTATGGGCAAGCATGCGCCCAAGCGGATCAACGCAGTTCGCGTCGAGTCCGCATGCGACAACAATCAGCTCGGGTTCGAAACTTTCGATCGCCGGGGTAACGATACGCTCCATCGCGTACATATAGGCTTCGTGCCCACCGCCAGGTAATAGAGGCACATTAATGTTGTACCCCTCGCCTTTACCTGCGCCGCGATCATCTGCGCCACTGTAGCCGGGCGGGAAACAACCTTCCTGATGCAATGATATTGTTAGCACGTCATCACGTTCGTAAAATATTGTTTGCGTGCCGTTGCCGTGATGCACGTCCCAGTCGAGCACCGCGACTTTTTTAATCCCGTGTTTAG
>CAWLAW010000569.1:0-2781 GCA_963854885.1 Gammaproteobacteria bacterium
CATGGTGTATCCGAAAATGTCCCTACTGCGATTTCAATTCGCACGAAAAATCCGGCGAATTGCCCTTCGACAGATACGTAGACTGTTTGATAGCAGATCTGAACCGACAGTTACCTAGTGTGAACGAGCGAACCGTAAGCTCGATATTCATCGGTGGTGGCACCCCGAGCCTTTTCCCCGCTGCCGCAATTCGACAACTAATGGACCGCATTCGAAGCTCAGTGTCTTGCGCTACAAACATGGAGGTGACACTCGAAGCTAACCCAGGTGCGGCGGATGCGGCCCGTTTCGCAGGGTACCTCGATGCCGGGGTTAATCGACTATCAATTGGGGTACAAAGTTTCCGCGACCGCCAATTGAAACTGCTCGGTCGGGTGCACAGCGCAAACGATGCTCGAGATGCCTATCTCGCTGCGCGGAGCGCTGGGTTTTCCAACATCAACATTGACATCATGCATGGCTTGCCCGAGGACGACGTCGAGGAAAATCTTTCGGACCTTCGATCCGCCCTCGACTTGCAACCTGAACATATTTCTTGGTACCAGCTGACGGTTGAGTCTGGTACTGCGTTTGCGCGTAAACCACCACAACTGCCGTCGCACGACGATGTGGCGGAGCAATTCGATCAGGGTCGAGCGTTGCTTGAGTCGGCTGGGTTTCGGCAGTACGAAATCTCAGCTTACGCGACGTCAAATTCTGAGGCTCGTCACAATATTAACTATTGGGAATTTGGCGACTATCTCGGAATTGGCGCGGGAGCACACGGAAAACTCACCACCGAGACAGGGATTTACCGGTCCGAGAACCGACGCGGGCCAGCGAGCTATATGGCACAAGCAGGTCTGCAGGCTTGTAGCGTAATGGTTGGCCCAATTGAAGAGGGATCGCTGGTCGGTGAATTTGCAATCAACGCGCTACGATTGCGCGGTGGGTATCGCGAAACATTATTCTCCGAGCGCACGGGCTTATGCGCGTCGCTGATTGAAAAACCGCTCGCCACCGCAACAGAACGAGGTTGGTTGACTCGAGAGCGAGGCATCGTTCAACCAACCGAACTGGGGTTTCTGTTCCTGAGCGACGTCCAGCTCCTATTTCTCAACTAATTGTCGCTTGCCCAAGCGCGCGGCGTCGTACATCTGGCGCCTAATCTGAATGTAGCGCGCATGCCCCGCGTCTCGAGGCATGGTGCGGCTCAAGTTCCGTTAACGTGACGCCGATAAGACTTAATAATCAATGCACATTGGCAAGTTTAATGGCGCTCAATTTAGCTAAACACAAGATCTTGATCGTCGACGACGTCCGCGAAATGCGCATGTCTTTGATTTCGCTAACGAAGTCGATGGGCGCGCGACAGGTATTCGAGGCGAAATCCGGCGAGGAAGCAATCGAACAACTGCAAGCTAAAGAAATCGATATCGTGCTGTGTGACTATAATTTAGGTGAAGGCCGGGATGGCCAGCAGGTCTTTGAGGAGGCCAAGGAATTCGGCATGATTTCGCCACACACCGCGTTTATTATGATCACAGCCGACAATTCGGCGAATGTCGTGATGGCCGTCGTCGATCATTCTCCCGACAGTTACTTGATTAAACCGCTGAACAAATCGTCTCTCGAATCGAGACTAGAGCAGGTATTGCAGCGCAAGCGAATTTTTAAGCAAATAGAATCCAGGGTCGCCGTGTGCGATCTCATGATTACTAAGCACCCGAAAATGCGCTTCGACCTGTTGCGCGTGAAATCTGATGTTCTGTTCGATGCAGGCAATATCGACGCGGCTGCGGAAGTATGCGCTGGCATTCTGATGGAGAGAGAAGTGCCGTGGGCCGCAATTGGTATGGGAAGAGCCCGCTACCTAGCCGGTGACCTCGTCAAAGCGCGTCAATTATTTAATAAAGCGATAGAGCAGAATCATACATCGATGGATGCCTATGACTGGCTGGTTCGAATTGGGCGCGAAGAAGGCGATCTGGAAACCACACAATAAACTCTCGAGCAGATCGTCGAACTTTCGCCTAAATCCATCGCAAGACAACAGATTTTGGCCGACGTCGCGGCGCAGAACGGCGATCACGAAACTGCCCGAAAAGCATTTAACGCGGCCGTAGGTTTAGGTGAACATTCCTGCTTTGCCCGAGTAGAGGATCAGGTCGGATTGGTAAACGCCGTGGCGGAAACCGGCGGACCGGACGAGGCGCTTGAGGTAATTGAAGCGTTAAATAAAACGCGGTCGCGCGCGCGAGGATCTGCGAACCAAAGACCCGAGTGGCCGTTACATTTGAGCCAAGCCGAACTTTTATTTGAAAACCGTCGCGCTGATGAAGCACGAGCGTGCATCGAAAAAGCACTAGCAAATTATGCCGAAGAACCTCGGAACTCAAAAGATTTAAAAGCTATCGCGCTGGCAAAAGCTTGCTACTCAGTCGATATGCACGAGCAAGCACAAGAATTGACGGATCGGATCGTGCGAGAGAACCACGACGACGACAGTATCATTTTGGCGGTTCGTGCCATGTATAGCGAGATGGGTATGGATGACGTGGGGGCGGACTTTGTCGATTCCGCGCGGCGTCAAGTCGTTGAGATCAACAACCGGGGGGTAGGTTTGGCGCGGGAAGGCGATTTGGATGCAGCAATTGAATTGCTAACCCACGCGTCGGATGATCTGCCGGGCAACCTTACGATCGTACTGAATGTCTTGCAGGCCATTGTTGCGCAGATTAAGCATGCAGGTTATAGCAATCAGAGGCAGTATTTGATCAACGAATACCTCGGACGGGCGGA
>CAWLAW010000570.1:0-2775 GCA_963854885.1 Gammaproteobacteria bacterium
CCGACAAAAGTTGATCGCTCTGCTGCTTATGCGGCGCGCTATCTCGCCAAGAACGTGGTCGCGGCCGGTATCAGTGAGCGCTGCACCATTCAATTGTCGTACGCAATTGGCGTCGCGAAGCCGCTATCGGTTTACGTCGATCTTCATGGCCTCGGAAACGCGGATGAAATGAAACTCGAAGTTGCGTTACAAAAAGTGATGGACTTAAGTCCGCGCGGCATTCGCGAGCACCTGAAGCTCAGTAATCCTATTTACGAGCGAACCGCAGCTTACGGACATTTTGGCCGAGAGCCTACTGAAGACGGTGGGTTCACATGGGAAAAAATCGATCTTGTAGACGCGTTAAAGGCAGCCCTCTAGCGGTAACGAAGGCTGAATCGGCAAGCGTCACTCTGATCAACTTGCCCCAACGGAATTCGAAATATATTTGATGTTCGGCGTAGCAACGCCGAACAGATTAAACAGCAGAGGAAAGAAAAGTGGCTACTACTACTAAAGCAACTCGACCTACAGCGAACAAGCGGACGACAAAGCCGAAAAAACAACCGGACTTTGTGGTTAGCGATCTTTCGTTGGCGGCGTTCGGACGCAAAGAGATTGAGCTTGCAGAGCACGAGATGCCGGGCCTAATGGCGATGCGCGCAGAGTTCGGAAAGTCGAAACCGTTAAAAGGCGCGCGGATCACCGGATCCCTGCATATGACGATTCAAACGGCGGTTTTGATCGAAACTTTAGAAGCGCTAGGTGCGAAGGTTCGATGGGCGAGCTGCAATATTTTTTCGACGCAAGACCACGCTGCTGCCGCGATCGCGAAATCGGGCACCCCGGTTTTCGCCGTTAAAGGAGAATCTTTGGAGCAATACTGGGAGTACACCGACCGAATCTTAGATTGGGATAACGGCAAAGGCCCGAACATGATTCTGGATGACGGCGGCGATGCCACGATGTTCGTGCAGATCGGATACAAGGCAGAAGAAAATCCGGCCATTTTGGACAAAAAACCAGACAACCCCGAAGAAGCGGCGTTCTACAAACAGCTGAAAAAATCGTTAAAGCGCGATCCACAGCGGTTTCATCGCATCGCTCCAGAAATTCGCGGCGTTACGGAAGAAACGACGACCGGAGTGCATCGACTTTATCAACTGGCTGAAAAAGGCGAGTTGTTGTTTCCGGCGATGAATGTAAATGACGCTGTAACGAAGTCGAAATTCGATAACCTATATGGATGTCGGCATTCACTCATTGATGCGATTTTTCGCGCGACCGATGTCATGCTATCAGGGAAAGTGGCGGTTGTTGCCGGTTACGGCGACGTTGGGAAAGGCTGTGCGCAATCACTAAAAGGCCAGGGCGCGAGGGTCGTCATCACTGAAATTGATCCGATTTGTGCGCTTCAAGCGTCGATGGAAGGTTACGAAATTATGGTGATGAACGACGCCTGCAAAGTCGGCGATGTTTTCGTCACCACGACCGGCTGTTGCGATGTCATTACGGAACGGCACATGAAACAAATGAAAAACCTAGCCATTGTCTGCAACATCGGGCATTTCGACAGCGAGATCCAAATCGAGGCGATCAAGAAATACAAATGGGACGAGATTAAGCCGCAAGTGCATCGAGTTACGTTCCCGAGCGGTCGCGACATACTCGTCTTGGCGGAAGGTAGGCTGGTGAATTTAGGTTGCGCTACCGGGCATCCAAGTTTTGTGATGTCTAACAGTTTTACGAATCAAACGATTGCGCAGATCGAAATGTTCAACAACACCGAGGATTACCCGATAGGTGTCTACACGATACCGAAGCTGCTCGATGAAAAGGTCGCGCGCTTGCATCTGGGGAAACTAAATGTCGTGCTTGACGTTTTGTCGAAAGAGCAAGGTAAATACTTAGGTGTAAAACCTGCCGGACCATACAAGCCTGACCACTACCGATACTAGGCGCGGAAAATCGGCGCGTTTGGCAAGGGCAAACGCGCTGTTAAATTGGCTGGCAGAAGGCCAAGCGTCACGGAAGATCTAACCGGCAGCAAGGCCCGACGCCCACGCTGCGTCTAGTTCTGGAGTGGCGGTTCAGCACCGCACGGGTGGCGCAATACGATCCAGCACTTATACTTCTCCGACTTAAGACTTTACTCACTTCATTGAGCATCCGATGGCGCTTTCACTGCACAATTCGTTGACCCGAAAAAAGGAGCTATTCGAGCCGCTTGATCCGGGCCGTATCACGATGTATGCCTGTGGACCGACGGTTTACAATCCGCCGCACATCGGTAACGCGCGGGCCGCGGTTGTCTATGACGTGTTGTTTCGGGTTCTACAGCGACATTACACCAATGTTGTTTACGCTCGTAATATTACCGACGTCGATGACAAAATTAACGCAGCGGCGCGCGAACAAGGCGTTTCGATCGATACAATTACCGCGCGTTACATCGACATTTACCACCGCGATATGCGTTCCTTAGGCGTCACGGAACCGGTTGTCGAACCGCGCGCGACGCAGCATATTCCCGTAATAATCGCGATGATCGAACGGCTCATTGAACAAGATCACGCCTATGCCGCCGACGGACATGTCTTGTTTGATGTCCCGGCCTACAGTCGCTACGGAGAACTTTCGGGACGTGATCGCGACGACATGATCGCCGGGTCGCGAGTCGAAGTCGCCCGGTACAAACGAGATCCCGCAGATTTCGTTCTATGGAAACCATCCGACGAGATGGCGCCTGGTTGGGAAAGCCCATGGGGTTTGGGACGACCTGGTTGGCACATTGAG
>CAWLAW010000571.1:0-2772 GCA_963854885.1 Gammaproteobacteria bacterium
TTGCAGAGTAGCTTGGAAGACTCGCTGCTCGCCGTTGGCGGCGCGTTGGCGGTTTCGCTACAAGATCAGTCTGCTTTGTTCCGCACGAGCTCAGATCGTTCGGCGACGATTGAACCAATATTTTCGCACTCGCTGGCCTACCCAATTCATTTGGACGGTTATATTGACGATTGGGCTGATTACCTAGAGTGGGCTGATCACTACAAATTCCCAGGGACCGAACGATTCAGCCTGCGCAGACCGCCGAGTTTCGATTTGGTGATCGGCGAGCACGAGCAATATCTTAATTTGATCGTGGCAGTAGATGATGACGATTATGTCTATCAGAGTGCTGCAACGTATGCGCCAGAAACTGCGGATACTGTTGAACTACTTATTTACGACAGCGACGCAGAAAAACGCAGTATATTTCTCGGTACAGCCGGGCCTGGGCCGGTTACAGCTTACGATATTAGTGAAAACTGGGATTTTTCAACGACACGAAATCCGGTCACAAATGTTGTCGGGGAGTGGCGAGAAACTCCGCGCGGCTATGTCGTAGAAATTCGCGTCCCACTGAGCATTGTCGGAAACGCTATCGGCGTAACTGTGCACGACACTGATCGCGGTTTTTCGCGTTCGCTGGCATCTTCAAGCATGGGCCAACTAAGCGACCCGCGACCTAATCCGTTACTTAGAACGTCGGCAAAATTGCAGCAAACCATTCGGCAGATTGGACTAAAAACAGGGCGTCGAATTTGGGTGTTAAACAGAACTGGCCAAGTTCTCGCGAGCAGCGGCTCGCTCGTTAGCGAATCAAAGCGCGGTGCGATCAATTTTTTATATACTTGGATCCTGCCGGTTGCGGGCGACACGTTCGAGGACGAACTGCGAACAGCATCTCGTTTACGCGGAGCGGAAGTACTCCAGGCGCTAAACGGACGCGCCTCAACACGTTGGCGTTCTTCACCTGACGAACGAGCGGTAATTGTTTCAGCGGCACATCCAGTTCGTTCGGGAAATGAATTAGTCGGTGCTATCGTCGTAGAAGAAACGACGAATAGCATCCAGACCGTCCAGCGCGAGGCGACAGCAGCGCTATTTAATCGATCGATAAGCGTATTCGTTGGCGTGACGCTTATTCTGTTGATTTTTGCGACTCGGCTATCTTATCGGATTAAAAAATTACGCGATGAATCAGAACGAGCTATTGACGTGCATGGTCGAGTCGTCGGTGGAATATCGAATAGTACGGCGTCTGACGAAATTGGCGATCTCTCGCGAAGTTACGGCGCGTTGTTAGCTCGATTGTCGGATTACAATTCGTACCTCGAAAGTATGGCGAGTAAATTGACCCACGAATTGCGCACCCCGCTAACGGTGGTCTCGTCATCGTTACAAAATTTAGACGCGACGAGCCTAAATGACGATCAAGAGAAATTCCTAAATAGAGGGCGTGAGGGCATTGATCGATTGCACAATCTTGTCTCACGGCTTAGCGAGGCTTCACGGCTTGAACATTCAATATCGAATGTAGAATTTGACCAATTTGATTTAGCGAGTTTGTTAAGAGGTTGCGTTGACGGCTACCGCAACGCGTACCAGGACCGCCAAATCGACTTGAGCGTCCCGCAGATCGCTTGTCCTATTAGAGGGTCCGACGATCTCATCGTCCAACTTTTGGATAAATTGGTCGAGAATGCCATTGCATTTGGTGAACCAGACCGTGCGATAGAAATCAGTTTAACCAGCGCCGAATCGAACTACGCAATGGAAGTTATAAATCGCGGGAAACTGCTGCCCGACTCAATGCAACAACAGATTTTCAATTCTATGGTATCGGTTCGCCAAGATAGTGGATCTGGGGAATCGCATCTCGGACTCGGCTTGTATATCGTCCGGCTCATTGTAGAAATTCACCATGGGCGAGTCGCCGCTGAAAATCTAGCTGATCGTAGTGGGGTTAGTTTAAAGATCGTAATCCCGAAAGAGTTAACAACTAGCCGAGCATAGGCGCTCTTTCTACATGTCGAATCGCATCGGCAAGTGTCGTGATGCTGGCGCGCGCCTGGGAACATTGTTCGCTTAGATGGCGGCGCCATTGTCGCGCACCGGGTTGCCCTTGAAATAAATAATGCAACGGCTTGGCTAATTTTCTTAGCGGTGTTCCACTATCGAGCTCAGTGGCGGCATAATCAAGATATTGATTAAATACGACTCGGCGATCAAGTTGCGGGATTTGCGAGGCATCAAAAATCGTTTGATCGACTCTCGACAAGAGATAAGGCGTTGCATAAGCCGCCCTTCCGAGCATCACACCGTCGACGGACGACAAGTGGGAGTTCGCGTCATCGATGGTATTAATACCGCCGTTAATGACGATCGTTAAGTGCGGAAAATCGATTTTTAATTGGCGGACGACATCGTAGCGCAACGGAGGTATTTCGCGATTTTCGCGTGGGCTCAATCCGTCTAACCACGCTTTGCGCGCATGTACGATGATGACAGTGCATTTTGCGTCATTCACTTTCTGAACAAACGTTGTTAACTCGTCATAAGAATCATTTCGGTCAATCCCGATCCGCGTTTTTACGGTCACGGGGATCGAGACCGCCTCGCTCATGGCGAGCAAGCAATCTCCAACTAGCGAAGGTTCAGCCATTAAGCAGGCACCGAATCGTCCGGACTTAACCCGATCGCTGGGGCAGCCGACATTCAAATTTATCTCGCTGTAACCCGCCGCTGCGCCTAATTTTGCTGCGTCGGATAAGCTGTTCGGAACGCTACCTCCCA
>CAWLAW010000572.1:0-2770 GCA_963854885.1 Gammaproteobacteria bacterium
ACCGATGTTGCAGCGCGCGGACTGGATGTCGAACGGATCAGCCATGTTATTAACTACGATATTCCTCATGATACGGAGGCTTATATACACCGGGTTGGTCGCACGGCGCGCGCCGGCCGGAGCGGGGAAGCCATAATATTTGTCGCGCCGCGTGAAAGTCGCATGCTCCGCGCGATCGAAAAAGCCACGGGCAAATCGATTGAGCCGCTGGTGATGCCTAGTAAAGAAGACATCGTTGATCGTCGAATTGCACAATTCAAGGAGCTTATTGCCTCGACGATCGAGTCCGAGGACCTTGGATCTTTCGAATCCATTATTGGCAGCTATCAACAAAGCCACGATGCCGATATAAGCGAAGTTTCCGCGGCGTTGGCGTTTCTTGTGCAACGCGATCGCCCCTTGGCCCCGGATATTCCATCAATTCCCGAGCCGCAAGCCGAGCGCAAAAATTCGAATGAGGGCCGGTCGAAAAGACGCGACGGACAGGATAGACCGGCTCGAGGTGATGCGGTGAAATCTTGGAGAAAGTCCGAAGAGTCGGCACGGCCGCTTGAAGCCGGAATGGAAAGATATCGGATTGCCGTGGGTCGCGAACACGATGTCATGCCAAAGAACATTGTCGGTGCGATTGCCAACGAGGCAGGTCTGGATAGCGAACATATCGGCTACATCAAGATCAACGACTCGTTTAGCACGATCGATCTGCCGGAAGAAATGCCGACTGAAGTTTTTAAGCATTTGCAAAACGTTTATGTGTGCGGGCAGAAACTGCGCATTGCGCGAGATGGATCTGAGACAACAAACGACGCCAATAAGAGCCGCTCCGGTGACTCGGATTCAGCAACGAAATCCGAAAAGAAAGGCAAAAAGAAACCGAAAAAACCAAAGAAGAACAAACCGAAGCGTAAAGACGTCAAGAAAACCGAGTGATGACCTACCTGGATTTGTAATCCGGCCTCGAGCTGCGGCACTTGCGATTGTCAGTCACCGATCGCCATTGAGACACATCATCCCATGCCAATCCGGGCCAGCGTTTCGCCATTGCGCGTGGGCGCGCTGCTTTAGCTAAACTCAAACGCTAGCAGCCAGTTAAATTTAGGCACGATTTACTGCGGAAAATACCTTCCGGCCAAATTTCTGCCCATTCTCATCAAATAGAACAATTATTCTCCTCAAATGATCGAAAAATCTGACTCAAAACGGCTTCCCCTCGCTACAATCGCCTAAATCAGACAGGCTGCTAGAACCTTCACTTGAGGAACATCGCAATGGATATTGGAATCTCCTTAACCCCAAGTGCCACATCTTGGAAAGTCGTCGAACGGGCTGAGCAGTTAGGTTTTTCTCACGCTTGGTTTTACGACACACAGCTTCTATGCACAGATGTTTTAGTCGCGATGACTGCGGCTGCGCTAAAGACGTCACGCATTAAACTTTGTGCCGGCGTGTTGGTTCCGTCAAATAGAATTGCGCCCGTCGCTGCAAACGCCATGGCGTCGCTTAACGCGCTTGCACCGGGTCGTATTATCACGGGGCTTGGTACGGGGTATACCGCCCGACGAACAATGGGTTTGAAGGCGCAAAAACTGAGCGACATTCGAGAGTACGTGCGCGTACTGCGCGCCTTGTGGAGTGGCGAAGTTGTCGAGGCGGAAGTCGAAGGTAGCGTACATAAAATGAAATTTATGCAACCGGAATCGGGGTTTATTAATATCGAGGATTCTATCCCCGTTCACTTATCCGCTTTCGGGCCGAAAGCGCGACAGTTGGCAGCGGAAACTGCAGACGGTTTTATCAATGCTTGGATGAGTCCTGCCGCCTTGGATGAATCTAAGGCGGTGCGCGACGCGTGCGCGGCAGCCGGTCGTGATCCTTCCTCTATTTACACGACCTGCTTGAATCTGGGCTGCGTGCTGCAGCCCGGCGAAGCCTATGACAGCGAACGCGCGCGTGCGCAAGCGGGTCCATGGCCGGCGATTGCATGGCATTGGATGGTAGAAGACGGCGACCATGCGAACGTGCCTATGGAAATGAAACCATTGATTGACGCCTATACTGAAATCTACAACGGTTACGAGCCTGCTGATGCACGCTATATGACGTTGCATGATGGACACTTAATGTACTTACGTCCGGAAGAAGAGCAGTTTATAACCGGCGAAATGCTCAAGGCATTAACGTTAACGGGCAGTGCAGATGAGATCCGCGAGAGAGTCGATTTGATTCGGATCGCCGGCTACGATCAGGTCGCTGTGCAAATCGTGCCAGGGCACGAAAATGCGCTCGAGCAATGGGCCGACGTTTTATTACACTAGATTAGTCGCGGCACTGTGAGACTTGTAGCGCCGCACCGGGGTCGTAAAATTCGGCCTATTATTTTTTACTCGAAGCGAATAGGGGAGACCTATGAAAGTCGACGGTCAATGCCATTGCGGCGCGATCCAATTTGAGGCGGAAATTGAACCGGAAAAAGTCGTTGTTTGTCACTGCACTGATTGCCAAACACTGTCTGGCACGGCGTTTCGTACGGTTGTTTTTACGTGCGGCGACGCATTAACATTCAATAAGGGCGAGCCAAAGGTTTATATCAAAACAGCACAAAGCGGAAACCCTCGTGCGCAGGGGTTTTGTGGCGACTGCGGATCTGCGATCTACGCGACTAGCGTCGGCGACGGCGCAAAAGTTTACGGCTTACGCGCAGGTTCGCTAAGGCAACGCGAATCGCTGGTTCCGCGCCGCCAAGTTTGGCGCAGCTCCGCACTCAGTTGGG
>CAWLAW010000573.1:0-2761 GCA_963854885.1 Gammaproteobacteria bacterium
ATTGGAAACCCGAGATCGACATCTAATACGATCGCAATCGCGGTAAAAATTACCGATAGCCCACCGAGGATCCACGCAACTGGGAATCCGGTGAATACTAAAGCGATAAAACTCGCAAACATCGCCAACGCCAACATTTCATTCGGCGCCACGGCGATCTCCAGCGGGAAAAAATAAGAACGACCAGATACGCGACAATCGCGATAGCGTCGCACACAGGAGTAGGGCGAACCCGACTGGTAGCGCCGCCTTAATCAACCAGCGCAATGGTAAGCCGCCCGGCGCTTGAGATATTTCGTTTAACTCGAAACTAGCGATAACAAACGGAATGCTAAATACAATAACAAGGGAAATAAACGGTAATAAGAACAAGAGCATTCCATATAATTCTATCCAGGCCTGCAACCGTGGCGCCATTCGCTCATGTAGTACATCGACTCGAATGTGCGCGTCAGCTTGATATGCGTAGCTTAAGCCAAACAAGAAACCGCAGGCATAAATGTGCCATTGAATTTCTTCAAATTCTACGCGGCCCTCACCGAACGCGTAACGCAGCACGACGTTGCCGACGATCGTAATCATCAGCAACAACCATATCCAAGATACCGTCTCGCCGATGCGCATGAGCAGCGGGTCGATGATTCGGGATAGTCGAGTCTCGGGTAGGTTCACGAGCGATTAAAAATCACGCGGTAAATACGCGCGCTTTTTCCAATGACTGAAGTTGCGTCTGAATTCTCGTTGCGATTCGAGAATTTCTCTGAAATCTGCGCTGGCGCGAGCTTCCTCGTCGAGAATTTCTTCAGTCGTTTTTTGCATCGCCCGGAGTAATGTGATCGGTATATTTTCCGCGCTGACGCCGACGTCAGGAAATCCTGCAATGATGCGGCCTTGCATGGATTCGGTGTTGGCTAGATTTCTCGTCACCCCAGCCGTGCAGGCTATCTCTAGAATTTTTCGATTATTGTTGGGTAACTCGTTCCAGATGTCGAGATTCACTACTAAGTGTGCGGCAGTGGCCGGCTGGTGCCAACCAGGATAGTAATTAAATGGGGCAACCCTATTGAAACCCAGTGCTTGATCGACGTTTGGTAGCGAAAATTCAGTTGCGTCAATGGCGCCTTTCTCTAGGGCTTGGAAAATTTCTCCGCCGGGTAGCATCGTCACCGATGCACCTAAGCGTTGCATCACTTTCCCACCTATTCCGGCAAAGCGAATTTTTAACCCTTGTAAGTCGTCGACCGATTCAATTTTCTTGCGAAACCAACCGGCGGTTTCCGGTCCGGTAAGCCCGCAAAGTATCGGGTGTATGTTAAAATTCGCGTAGAGTTTCTCACCTAACTGTTGCCCACCGGCTTCATACCACCAGGCCGTATACTCCGCAGGTTCCATGCCGAAGGGCACAGCAGCAAGAAGCGCGGAAGCGGCGTTTTTACCTTGATCGTATCCGAGCCATGTATATCCGGCTTGAACCTTTCCATCGCGAACCGCATCAGTAATGCTGAATGCTGGGACTATCTCTCCCGGTTCGAACAGCTTGAGTTTTACGACGTCATTGCTGGATTCGCGCAACATCGCCGCGACGTACAAGGGGTTGTCACCTATGCCCTTCATCGTCGTTTGAAATGAAACAGGGACGCGCCACTCAATGGCCTGAAATCCGCGCGTCGCATCTTTGCCGCTTAATTGCGCAGAACTGCCCGGTGGGCGCACCGCAAGGGACCCAACAAGCCCGGCAAGAAAGGCGATGGCGACGGCTATTAATGCGGCGCGATGACTGATCATATCGAAGCCTACGATTCTCAAAAGGAATGCTCGGTCGGCTATTGTATCGCCAAACTTAAGCGGCCGAGCGTCGCATTTTGAATCGCTAGGGGCGGCCCAACGTGCGCTTCTGCCGTAAACATTCCATGGAACCTCGCTTGTTGCTAGCGAACGACTAAAGACTTCGTGCAGCGCGAACTATGCATATTTCGGAATATTATCGTTGCTAATCGCCGCGAGCGCCGCAAGGTACATAATTTTCAAAATGACTAGCCGTTTGTGGTAGACGGTCTACCGCGCCTCATATTGTTCGTTCCAAGCAAGTGCTAACGGTTTCAGCTATCAATTATTTTGGCCCGAGTCCGCTCTCTCGCAAGCTAAATTTCCCGGATTATTGTGTGGCTTGACTGGGCTTTACAACCACAGTACGACCATCGAGCTTCTCCGCCGAGAAGTCGAGCACGGTAAGCGATACGAATTCTCAACTGCCGTTATGATGATTGACATAGATGAGTTTAAATCAAGCAACGATAATTATGGGCGTCCTGTCGGGGATAAAGTTTTTTTCGCTGTTTCTAGGACCTTAACCAATGGACTGCGCAGCGCTGACATCGTCGGGCGTTACGGCGGAGATGAATTTCTAATCGCGTTATCCCATGCCGACGTAACCGCGGCCAAAGGCTACGGCGACCGCCCGCTCAGCAGGATCCGCAACATCGTAATTCCGCAGATGGGCAGCCACAACGTTACAGTGAGCCTTGCGATTTCGATACTCAGCGCGAGTTCTGAAGACTTATCCACTGCAGAGTTAATCCGACGCGCCGACGAGGCGATCTACAAGTCGAAACGTACCGGTCGAGATCGTCCAGCAGTGGCGAATCCGTCGTTGATCGTTGCGAACGAAGTCTAAGTGGGCCCGCAGTTTGGGACGCATCTAATCGCGACGGCTGTCGGTCAATGCAGACCTCGATGCTCAAGTGTGAGGTTCAATAATTCC
>CAWLAW010000574.1:0-2747 GCA_963854885.1 Gammaproteobacteria bacterium
CAGTCGAATGACCGCCTCGTGAAAATGGGGCGTGGAGAACGCCGCCGTAACGCCATCAATTGATGTTAGTAAATCGACGAGCTTGGCAGTTTGCACTTGCGACCGAAGCGCGACAGCGGCCAGGCCGTCCAGACCGAGCAGAGCCATATGAATCGTGGCTGCAGTAACCATCAACCCTTGATTTGTACAGATGTTCGACGTCGCCTTACTACGCCGAATGTGCTGCTCTCTCGCCTGCAAGGTCAGAGTAAACCCGGGATTTCCGTCGAGATCTGTCGTCCGCCCAACGATTCTGCCGGGCATTTGGCGGACGATTTTTTCCTTACACGTCATGATCCCAAAATAGGGCCCGCCCGATGACATCGGTATGCCGAGCGGCTGTCCTTCGCCACCGGCGATGTCAGCACCTGCTTCCCCCCATTGTCCGGGCGGCTTCAAGACGGCAAGAGATACAGGGTTAACCACGGCGATCACCAACGCGCCATTCGCATGTGCCCAATTAGTAATTGCATCGGCGTCCTCGTAAGTGCCGAGAAATGACGGTTGTTGTATGACAACCGCAACCGGTGGATCACCCAGCTCGTCCAACACACTAACGTCGGATTGGCCCGTTTCAATATCCAGCGGCATCCGTTCAAACTCCAGACCTTGCGATCCCGCGATGGCGCATGCGACTTTCTCATAGGTGTGGTTAACGCCAGCAGTAAGCAATACGCGTCGTGATTTGGACTTGCGATTCGCGCGTACAGCCATCAAAGCTGCTTCAGCCAAACCTGAAGCGCCGTCATAAAGTGATGCGTTACTCACGTCCAGGCCGGTCAGGCTGGTGACCATGGTTTGGTATTCATAGATCGTTTGTAACGTCCCCTGACTGGCTTCGGCCTGGTAAGGGGTGTACGCGCTATAAAATTCGCCGCGCGTCGCAATATCCCAAACAGCAGCGGGAATATGATGCTCGTAGGCACCCGCGCCAATGAAACATTTTGCGCCAATATCGAGTGCAGCCCGATCCTGCATGAGCCGCTTGATTTCCATTTCGTTCAGCGCATCAGGCACGCCGTCGAGATCTTTGATCAGCAAGTCGCGAGGGATTTCATCAAATAGATCGTTAATGTCGCTGACACCAATTGTGCCTAGCATTGCAACGACCTCTTCTTCCGTGTGCGGAATAAATGGCATAGTCGTAGGGTTCTTTTTAGTGGTTATTCTTCGAGTTCATCCAGGAATTCCTGGTATTCGTCTGGTGTCAGAGTTTCGGCGTCGTCATTAGACGGCCTCATCCTGACAATCCATCCATCTCCGTAGGCATCACCGTTAATTTTTTCCGGATCGTCTGCAAGTTCTTCATTGACGGCAACTACCTCGCCGGCAATCGGCGCATACACATCAGACGCCGCCTTAACTGATTCGACGACCGCCATTTCGCCACCCGCTTCGACCTCTTGGCCAACTTCCGGCAACTCTACATAGACCAGATCACCTAAGGCGCTCTGGGCGTGGTCCGTAATGCCGATCGTCACCGTGCCGTCTTCTTCCTGACGCAGCCACTCGTGTTCTTTTGTAAATTTGAGATCACCTGGCAATTCACTCATTTATTCTCTCCTAAAGCCCTAAATGGATTAAAGCTCAATCTTAGTTTTTCCATTGCGCACGAACGGCAACTTCACCACTCGCACATCCAAAAACCGTCCACGCACATCAACTTTCGCGCTGTCGTAATCCCCTGCTGGGAGCCTCGCCATCGCTACTGAGCGCTGCAGTGTCGGTGAGAAACCACCACTGGTTATTTCACCGTCTGCACGCCCCTCCACAACCACTCGCATGTGGTCACGCAATACACCTTTACCTTCCAACAAGAGGCCTGCAAATTTTTGTCGCTGCGAATTCTCGCGCATGGTTTCCAACGCCGTGCGGCCCACGAACTTTCTGTCCTCGGGTTCCCAGGCAATTGTCCAACCCATGCCTGCCTCAAGGGGCGAAACGGACTCGTCCATATCTGAGCCGTACAGATTCATGCCCGCTTCAAGACGCAGCGTATCGCGCGCGCCCAGGCCAATCGGCTGTATTCCAGCACGACTGCAATTTTCCCAAAATTCTGCTGCTTCCTCAGACGGCAGCATGATCTCCCACCCATCCTCACCAGTGTATCCGGTTCTGGCAATAAACCAATCTCCAGCTTCGAGTCCAAAAAACGGTCGCAATGCCAAAGCCGCCTCGCGCCACGCGGGATCTAGGATGTCGACTGCAAGTTCACGGGCAGTCGGGCCCTGCACCGCAATCATTGCCAGATTCGAGCGCTCTTCGACCTCAACATTGAAAGCGCTCGCTTGCGCGTTGATCCACGCCAAATCTTTGTCTCGTGTTGAGGCATTGACGACGACCCGATAGCGATCTGGGCCGAGGTAATAGGTGATTAGGTCATCAACAACGCCACCCTCGTCGTTCAACATTGCGCTGTATAGCGCTTTGCCCTCTTCTTTGAGGCGAGCAACATCATTGGCTAGCAGGGCTTGCAAGAAAATTTTCGCGTCCGCGCCACCGACATCAACAACCGTCATATGGGATACGTCGAATGCGCCGGCAGAATTTCTAACGACGTGGTGTTCTTCAAGTTGCGATCCGTAGTGCAGGGGCATATCCCACCCGCCAAAATCGACGATCTTCGCGCCTGCATCGACGTGGCATTGGAAAAGCGGTGTCTTATTACCCATGTAAAAACTCCGATCCTATTTTTCTTACGCAACAAA
>CAWLAW010000575.1:0-2732 GCA_963854885.1 Gammaproteobacteria bacterium
GAGCCCGGATCGGCGGTTGGCGTGCTGGGTATCGAGTATGAAACGCGCCGTCGTAACCGACTCACAGCCCGGATTGAGGAAATGGATGATCGAAAAATTCGCCTCTCTATTGATCAAACCTTCGGCAACTGTCCCCAGTATATCCAAGCACGTGGATTGTCCCTTCTTGAGCAGATCGATAGCGTAGGCGACGCACGGGAGAGTGAAAATCTAGATAGAATTAGCGGGGTAATATCGGAATTTGTCGCTCAGGCGGATAATTTCTACATCGCTTCACATCACACAGAGCAAGTCGCTGTTGCGAGCAATGGTGCAGATGTCTCGCATCGCGGAGGTAAACCCGGCTTCGTCGAAGTGTTAGACGAGCAAACGTTGCAGTTTCCGGATTATCCCGGAAATAACCATTTCAATACGTTTGGAAATTTAGCGTTGAACCCCGAAGCAGGATTGACGTTTATTGATTTCTCTACTGGCGATATTCTGTTTCTTACTGGAGATACGGAAATTATTTGGCAAGGGCCTGAAGTTGAACGTCTAGTCGGCGCGAAGCGGGTGGTTCGATTCGTTCTGAAGCACGGACGTTGGGTAAAAGCAGCAGTTCCGATTCGATGGAATTTCCTTAACTACTCACCACGTTTTGCTCAAATTGAAGATTCTCAATAGCGGATCCGGGATCGCTCATTTTTTAATGCCAGTCGGGGGCACTCGCGCTTGAAGAATTTTCTACGTATCTATTTTATTCCCGGCGCGGTATTTCAATCTATCGTCGTGGGCGGTGGCTATGCGACGGGACGTGAAATAGTCGAATACTTTACCCGACTCGGTCCGCTCGGCGGCTTATTCGCTATCGGCCTCGCATTTGTAATATTCGCTCTAGTTTTGTCGCTCACATTCGAAATCGGGCGAGCGTTCAAAGCTTACGATTACCGTTCATTCTTCAAGGTTTTGCTCGGTAAGAACTGGTTCGTCTACGAGCTAGTTGCGGTGATCATGTTGCTTCTTACGTTCGCAGTACTTATTGCGGCGGCAACGAGTGTGCTCGAGCAACGTTTCACTTTGCCGCCTTGGATCGCTGTGGTTCTCGTGTTCGGATCTATCGCGGCCTTAGAATTTTACGGACGCGACGTCGTGATGCATGTGCTCGCCGCGTGGTCATTCGTTCTTTACGCCGTTTTCATCGTTTTCGTTTTTCGAGTTTTAAGCGTCGTGCCAGACGGATCTTCGAGCGCAATCTTCGGCGGACCGGTGAGTTCTGGTTGGTGGCTATCGGGATTTAAGTACGCTTTGTATAACATGATGGTTATTCCAATCGTCTTATATGTCAGTCGAAGTTTCGAGACTCGATCGCAGGCTGTTGGTGCGGGCATCATCGCTGCGGCGATCGCAGTTATCCCGGCAGCACTACTACACATCGCCTTTTGCGCGACCGACGTGAATCTACTCAGCGAGGAAATTCCCGTATATGCGGTGATGAATTTCTACTCGATGCCAATCCTGAGTATTGCGTTCGCGATTATGCTCATTGGAACGTTGATCGAAACGGGTGCCGGCCTGATCCAAGGTATCAATGAGCGGCTGGACAATCAGCTTTTTGAATCTGGTCGCGAACCTTTGGGTAAGCTAGGACATACGCTCATTGCGCTGGGGTTTTTAGGTATCGCCTTATGCGTATCAACTTTGGGCATGATAGGGATCATTGCGCAAGGCTATGGGGCGATGGCGTGGGTATTTTTCGTGATTTATTTCCTACCACTGGTCAGCATCGGCGTTTGGAAGCTCACCCGTACGGGTCGAACCTAAAGCGATGAATTCGCGAACGATCGATCGTCGCAGCGACCGATCGTTACCCCTGCCTGGATGCTAGTGTTTAAGAAGCCAGCTTTGCCGCGGCTTCACGTGCGGCGCGGACTTTGTCGTTCGTTTGATTAAATAATATGTCTCGGCGCAATTTTTCTTGTTCCTCTGTGAGCTTTTGTTCAGTGAGTTTTTTGCCAACATCCTTCCCGCGTTGCACAGCCGGGCGTTCGCCGACTTCATCGACCCAACGTTTTACATTGGGAAAACTGTCCCAAACATTCTCATCGATTAACCGTCCTAGCAGAAACGCCCACGACCAAGTAATCATGTCAGCAATACTGTAGTCGGCTCCACCCAAATATTGGTTTACGGATAAGTGTGCGTCCATGACACCGCACAGTCGGTCGACTTCGCCGACGAATCGCTGCGTCGCGTAAACTAATTGGCTGGAATCATCGGTAATGTTTTTCGCATAGTTTTTGAAATGGTTTGCGTTGCCCATCATTGGGCCAAGATTGCCCATTTGCCAGTGCACCCACTGCAACACTTTATATTTGTCTGCAATGTTCGTCGGTAAAAATTTCCCAGATTTTTCTGCCAAATACTCGAGTATCGCGCCCGACTCGAACATGGTGATCGGTTGGCCGCCACCAAGTGGTTCGTGGTCGACTATTGCTGGCATACGATTATTCGGACTGAGGCGCAAAAATTCTGGCTTAAACTGATCGCCGGCGCCGATATCGACCGGCACAATGCGGTAATCCATGCCGCACTCCTCGAGCATGATGGTCAGTTTCCAGCCATTGGGGGTGGGCCAATAATGTACATCTATCATGCTCGGTTCTCCGGTTTAGAGTTCGCGATGAACGCTTGTTCGTTCGAATCGGTGAATTGCACAATTTCCGCTGTCGGAATGCCTAAATTGCTGGCGATTG
>CAWLAW010000576.1:0-2726 GCA_963854885.1 Gammaproteobacteria bacterium
CGATTTGTAACCCAGTTGGCATTCCCCGATCACCAAAACCGCTCGGCACACTCATCACAGGACACCACGCCATGTTATTGAACGCCCAGGTTGTAGACCAACCAACGTACGGATCAACGTGTTTGCGGTTAATTGTGTACGTTGTCGACGCCTCGTCGTGATCGACAGGTAAACTCGATACAGCGAGAGTAGGACAAACTAGCGCATCATATTTCTCAAGAATTGGCCCCAAGGTCTCCCATTGCTCGGCGCGTCCGGCATTGGTGTGATAAAACCGCGCGCCGCTATGTTCTAATCCTTTCTCCGCAATTTGGAGACAAAATGGCGACATTTCATAACGCCATCGCGGCAGCAAATCACCAATCTGTCCGCCAAAAGCGCCTTCCCAGCGCGTCATCCAAGTGTCGAGCGCTCCCCAATTCCACCCGACATCGACTTCGTCGACCGTCGCGCCGAGTCGTTTTAAAGCTGCAACGGCATCGAGCGTATTCTTTTGTACGTCCGGGGCAATCTCCAGGGGTGCAGTTTTGATTCCAAGGGTTGCGAGTAACACCCCACAAGGGACTGCGAGTAACCCCAGAGTAGGCAAATTCAGGAGTTGTTGTGCGCGAGAACAATATTGCGCCTGCCGTCAATAGGCGCTCGACAGTCGGGGCGGTTTGATCCGGCTTATATCCTTCGTACGCTTTCGATCCATACGTTGTAATTTCGCCCTTCACGGAGTGAAAATCTTTAATGCCAACCGCGATCCCTTCCAACGGGCGCGGACGCCGCGCTTTGGGCTTCATGTACTTCGCTTCAGCAACCCGAGCTTCTTTAAGGGCACGCTCGAAAAACGTGTACGTTGTGGCGTTCAGTTTGTCACCCACCTCTTCGTTGCGTTGGATGAGCGCCGTACATAGTTCGACGGGAGATAATTCGCGACTTTTGAATTTGTCGAGCGCCTCACTGGCACTTAAGTAACAAAGATCGAGATCGGCCTTCTTCATGACATTCCCCTTGGTTACAGTGGCGTCGCGTCAGCCTGCCTTTTTTTCATGAGACTGCTTGTTTTCGGCGCCGACGAAGTTAACTATCTGCCGATCGAGCAGCCAATTCAAGGATCCGCTATGTCTCTTCCTGTCGGTCGATTTAAATTTTCCAGCTAATCATCGTGAGATCTGAACACAGTCAAATTTGGGACGAATATTGCGCTTGAAAATCGGGCCACTCAGGTGCACCGCAACCCCGTATAATTTGCCCGATTACTCACTAAATGGACGAACGAAATGATTATCGATCCGAGCAAGACCGACCCGATAAATTGTTACAAACTAATGATCGGATCAATAACGCCGCGCCCCATCGCGTTCGTTTCGAGCGTGGGTCCGGACGGCGTTTATAACCTCGCACCATTTAGTTTCTTTACGGGAGTAAGTGCCTGTCCACCGGCAATCGGCTTTAGCCCAATGGTTGTAAAAGACGGCCAACAACGTGATTCGCGCAACAATATCGAGGCGAACGGCGAGTTTGTAGTGAATGTCGTATCCGAAGAATTCGCCATCCAAATGAACAACACGGCGGTTGATGTGCCACCGGAGGTAGATGAGTTCGAACTGTCCGGTTTAACGCCAATAGCGTCGGAAGTCGTCGCAGCGCCGCGCGTTAAAGAAGCTCACGTGTCAATGGAGTGCAAACTCATTCAAGTGGTCGAGATTAGTCAGCAAGTATTTGGTGGTTCGTTCGTGATCGGTGAGGTCGTACGATTTCACGTCGACGACGATATCGTTGAGGATTTCCGTATTGATCCGGAGAAACTCGCAACGATCGGTCGCATGGGCGGCGATACGTATACCCGGACCACCGATCGGTTTGAAATTCCAAGAATCAGGTCTTCCGTCAAGCGCTAGCGTTACAAACCTAATTGCCTTGGATTAGTGCAAACGTAGGTTCAAGCGATCCAGTTAAGTTGCCTACTAGTATTCGAGCAACACCGCACGTAGCGCCTCAACAACTAGCCGTTCTTGTGCGCTGCCGCGCAACGCATCGGTCAACTCCACTTGGACGCCGCGTCCGCTGAGCCCTCGATTGCAAATATTATCCCTGCGCGTGCCGGGGTAGGCGTGGCCTTCCGTAAGAACTCTTACCCCGGTCCGCGCAATCGCCAGGCCAAGCCGGCCAGCTAATTCGGTATCCAAGCCGCCCAACATGGCGACCTTTTCTTCGCCGCCGCAACCGTGGATCGCAACGACGATGTCGCAATCTTCGATGAGGTTTAAACAACGCGGTTCGTCGAATCGGTGGCTGGTAATATGCAGCACCTCAAAACTACCATTAGGGTCAAGCCCCTCAAACTGATAGAGATTGAAGTCGTCTGCCGCGATTGCGCTGGCTATCGGTGAGGTCCGCCGTTCGATACTGCCGCCATGAGGCGCGAGGATAGCGATCCCGGAATGATGTTTTTCGACGATGTTCAATCGATAGTCAACGCCTTCTTTTTCATGCACCGATAAGCTCGCGAAGTTTGCGTACTTGTCGATAATTTTCGTGCTGTAAGCAGTGGCGTCCATAAATTGAAATAGCGAGAGCAAAGATGATAGAGAAAAACGCTCGACGATTGGGCTTAGCTCGTTTTCAGCGACCGTACCCACGAGCGTACATCGTTAACGTAAAGTTCCGGCTGTTCGAACGCGGCAAAATGCCCGCCCTTGGGCATTTCTGCAAAATGTTGGATATTTTTAAAGTCT
>CAWLAW010000577.1:0-2721 GCA_963854885.1 Gammaproteobacteria bacterium
TAGTGGGCGTTTGTTTCGGGCACCAGATCATCGCCGAGGCGCTGGGCGGAAAAGTAGAGAAATCCGATCGCGGCTGGGGGATCGGAGTGCGGCGCTACGAGGTGCTTAACGGTTTGCAACGCAGGTGGCTAGATCCCGCCTTAGCCGAATTCAACGTACCAGTTTGTCACCAAGACCAAGTCACCCGATTACCCGTCGGTGCACAACGTTTGGCGAGCAGCGCGCACTGCGAGAATTTTATGGTGTTATTTAATGAGACGATGCTCGGTTTCCAAGGACACCCGGAATTTAGTCACGACTACATCGAAGTGCTACTCAATTTGCGCGAAAAGCTTGTTACCGGTGCGGTGTGCGACGCGGCGATACGCTCATTGGATGAACAAGGTGATAACGTAAAAATTATGCATTGGATTACTAACTTCCTCGGGATTAAATGAACGCGGTGAGTAATTTTCCTTTAAACGCTCACGGCGAACGCAAGGCGACCGTGATCACAGTTGGATTAGCGCTGGTCGCTAGCGCGACACGATGATTGCAAGTTTGATTCAGCGTGTTAATCGAGCCTCCACCGTTAGAGAGTTCAGTTAATGTCAATTCGGCTGCTTAAATATGCCTTCATTGAAGATCACGCAGAACCGCGGTTTTTCAACACCCCGGCTGATCTAAAGGATGCCTACGACGTCGTGATAATTGGCGCCGGGGGACACGGGCTTGCTACCGCCTATTATTTGGCAACTGAACATGGCATTTCGAATGTAGCGGTTTTAGACCAAAGCTACATTGGCGGAGGAAATACCGGGCGCAATACGACGATCGTTAGATCAAATTATCTCACCGCCGAAGGGGTGAAGTTTTATGACGCGAGCGTGGGTTTATTTAAATCGTTGTCCGAGGAACTCGACCTCAATATTTTCTATTCGGAACGTGGGCACTTCACCTTAGCGCACAGCGATGCGACTTTGCGTACCGCTAGATGGCGTGCGGAAGTTAATAAGCATTATGGCGTTGATAGCGAAGTCGTCGGGCCAGATGATATTTTAAAAGCCTGTCCCGATATTCGCATCGACTGCGGCGGAAACCATGAAATACTCGGTGCGCTATATCACGCGCCGGGAGCCGTAGCTCGTCACGACGCGGTCGCGTGGGGCTATGCGCGTCGCGCATCCCAAGCGGGGGTCGAAATTCATCAACACACGAAAGTAACCGGAATTGACGTCGTTGCGGATCGGGTCGTCGGGGTGACGACGTCGCGCGGAAAAATCCGTGCTAACCAAGTCATCTCGGCCGTCGCCGGGTTTACGCCAACGGTTCTATCGATGGTCGGCTTAACTAGTCCGATTGAAATTTTCCCGCTCCAGGCGTGTGTAACCGAGCCGATCAAACCGTGGCTTGATACGATTATCGTATCCGGCAGTTTGCATCTTTATGTTAGCCAGAGTTCGCGCGGCGAAATGGTAATGGGCGCTTCGCTCGATCCGATGGAATTACATTCGAAGCGATCGACGTTTGAGTTCGTGTCGAATCTTTCAGACCAAATGCTCGACATGTTTCCGTTTCTTTCTCAGATCAAAGTTAACCGACAATGGGCGGGAATGGCTGACATGACCCCAGATTTCGCACCGGTAATGGGCACCACTCCGATCGAAGGGTTTTACATCGATGCAGGATGGGGAACTTGGGGGTTCAAGGCGACCCCGATTAGCGGCAAGACGATGGCGGCCACAGTCGCGAACCGTCGAGATCACGAGCTGATTACAGGATTTAATTTATCGCGTTTCGGTGACTATCAATTGGTCGGCGAAAAAGGTGCTGCTGCGATTGGACACTAGGGGGAAGCCATGAAGTATGTTGATTTCCCGAATCTTGGGCGCCGCCCGGCGAGTGAATTTATCGTTGCGGGGGTCGTCGATCCGGAGCCGGCGGAACTCGATGGAATTAGTCCCGGTGCCTGGGTATTTGATCGCCAGAGTTTGCCGATGCAGCGTCTCGAATGGTGGTATCACACGCCGTCGCAGCTGTGGTTCACAGTAAAGCGCGACACGGCATCCGACGAAATATTGAACGCAACGTTAGCGGGTGAAAAAACCGGTGATTGATGATCGCCACCAAGCCAGGACGAACCCAATAGTGCAAGGCCAATCGCATGGGTGCTAGAAGAATCGCACCACAAGCCAATGAGTGGATCGATCGCAAAGCACCGATCAGTTTCGTCTTCGAAGGTGAACGATACGACGGATACGCAGGCGATGTTGTTTCGAGCGCACTACTAGCCAATGACCGCGTGGTCATGGCACGTAGTTTCAAGTATCACCGTCCCCGCGGTGTCTTATCGGTGGCCAACCACGATGCTAACGTGATGTTGAGCTGCGGTGAGCGAACGAATATTCGAGCAGATATCGAGCCAATCGCTAGCGGCAAGAGCTATCGGGCGGTTAATACTATCGGTGGCGTACGTTGGGATCTCGCCCAAGCTTTGCAGCTTTTTTCAAAAGTGCTACCGGTTGGGTTCTATTACAAAGCGTTTTATCGGCCGAGGGCGCTATTTCCGTATTGGGAATCGTTGATTCGGCACATGGCGGGCTTAGGCAAAGTGATCACCGATGCGCAACCTTTGCGCAAGCTTCGGCGCAATCGATTCTGCGATGTCCTCATTATCGGCGGTGGGGTTGCAGGCCTGGCAGCGGCGCGTGAATTTACCGGCAAATCCGTCGACGTCATCAT
>CAWLAW010000578.1:0-2717 GCA_963854885.1 Gammaproteobacteria bacterium
TGTACGATCAATTAAGCAATGGATGAACCCACTGACATAGAGAGCGCAGCAACTGTTTTGGTCAAAGAGTTGATCAAATCGCGCAAAGTCGTGGCGACGGCTGAGTCTTGTACCGGTGGATGGATTGCCAAAGCAATCACGGGCGTTGACGGAAGTTCGCAGTGCTTCGGCTATGGAATAGTGACCTATTCGAATCGCGCCAAGGAATCGTTGTCAGGTGTTGATCCAGCTAAGTTGAACGAACACGGCGCCGTCAGTGAGGCCGTAGTGCGTGAGATGGCTGAAGGCGTGCTGGCCATGAGCGGCGCAGACTATGCAGTAGCTGTAAGCGGCGTCGCCGGGCCCACGGGTGGCAGCAAAGAGAAACCGGTCGGCACGGTTTGGTTTGGCTGGGCGACCCGAAAGAAGGACAAAATTAAGTCTGAAGCAGACCGGCAGCATTTTCCGGGAGATCGGGAAGATGTACGGGCACAAACGGTCATGGCGGCGTTACTCGGCATCAGGGAGCGGTTGAGAAAAGATGGCTGACAGGAAGTTGTTTTTTGCGTTGTGGCCCTCGCATCGGCAGCGGGAGCTGCTGCGCGACACGATTAACCCTGTGTTATCGGCCATCGAGGGTTCGACCGTTGATCGTCGCAATTGGCATGTGACCTTAGTATTCATCGGGAATTTCCCTGAACAGCACCTGCCGGGCCTTTGGAAGGCAATGGATCTTATCGACCCCGGCGAAATCAGACTGTGTTTTGACAGTTTGACGTTTTGGCAGAGTCCCAAAATCGCCTGTATACACGCGAAAACGACGCCGCCTGAATTGAGCCAGCTGATGACCAAGCTGCACCAGGCTGTGGCGCCCCTGGGAATAGCCCCGGAAGATCGCGTTTACCGGCCCCATATCACCGTTTCAAGGAAGGCGAGGGCCTTTCAGGAAGTGCGATTGGCGCGACCGATCGAGCTGTTGTGGACGGACTTCGAATTGGTTGAGTCTTTATCGCAACGAGGCGAAGTTCAGTACCGCCCTTTGAAACAATAACTTCGGTGTAATACTTCATAGATTGCTCAATTAAGGGCCGCGGTCCAACTGTCCTGCGCCTCCAAAAAATGGGATAATCACCCATTAACTTCTCCCTCCTAAATGGCTCAAAAAACAATGGATGACAATCGAAAAAAGGCGCTTGCCGCCGCTCTAGGACAAATTGAAAAACAATTCGGCAAAGGATCTGTCATGCGCTTGGGCGATGGCGGTGTTATTAAAGATATTGAGTCCGTTTCAACCGGTTCTATTGGGTTGGATACAGCATTGGGAATAGGCGGCTTACCAAGAGGCCGAGTGGTAGAGGTTTATGGTCCTGAGTCATCGGGTAAGACGACTCTCACATTACAAGTGATCGCTGAAGCACAAAAACTGGGTGGTACAGCGGCCTTTGTTGATGCGGAGCACGCCTTGGATCCGCAATATGCGGAGAAGCTCGGCGTCAATGTTGACGAGTTGCTGGTTTCGCAGCCGGACACAGGTGAGCAAGCGCTGGAAATCACGGACATGTTGGTGCGCTCTGGCGCAATTGACATTGTCGTCATCGACTCCGTGGCGGCGCTCACACCAAAGGCAGAAATCGAAGGCGAGATGGGCGATTCGCACATGGGCTTACAAGCTCGTCTGATGTCGCAGGCACTCAGGAAGCTGACCGGTAACATCAAGCGGTCGAATACGATGGTCATTTTCATCAACCAAATTCGTATGAAAATTGGTGTCATGTTTGGCAGCCCCGAGACCACGACCGGTGGTAACGCGCTTAAATTCTATGCATCTGTCCGGCTCGATATTCGACGTATCGGTGCCATCAAGAAGGGCGATGAAGTGATCGGTAACCAGACCCGTGTGAAAGTCGTCAAGAACAAAGTGTCGCCACCGTTCAAACAAGCCGAATTTGAAATTCTTTATGGACATGGCATTTCGCGCGAAGGCGAAATAATCGATCACGGTGTCGATCAAGGCATAATTGATAAGGCCGGTTCCTGGTATAGCTACGGCACTGATCGTATCGGCCAGGGCAAGGAAAACGTCCGCGTGTATTTGCTGAACAATCCTGAAATCGCTGCCGATATCGAGGCGCGTATTCGGGCGACTTTGATGCCGCCTAAAGAGGCCGCCAAAGCGGATGCGCCAGCGGACGGGGCAGGCGCTGATGAGGCGGTCGCTTAAGTTAATCACCGTATGACCTTAGGTGAGTGCCGCACATGTCGGACGAACCAAAATCTGTCAATGAGTTAAACGCCGACCTCTTCCAACCGGAAGAGGTCGATCGTTTTGGGGATCCAAAAGAAGCTCGCAAGAAAGCGATGGATTACCTGGCCCGGCGTGAGTATGGCCACGAAGAATTAGTTAAAAAACTAGCAACCGCCGGGTTTGAAACGACCGTCGCCGCTGATGTCGTCGTAATACTTCGTAGTGACGGACTGCAGAGCGACGAACGCTTCACCAACAGTTTCATTCAGTCCCGAATAAGCCTTGGCAAAGGCCCGGTCCGAATCCGTCAGGAACTCAAAGAGCGCGGTATCCGATCGGAGCTCGTCGGCGTCGGTATCGACGACGCTGATGCCGACTGGTACGCACTTGCGATCGGTATTCGCGTGCGAAAGTTCGGTTCTGACCTTCCGGTCGACTTCAAAGAGAAAGCTCGGCAAATGCGTTTTCTCCAATATCGTGGATTCGAACAAGA
>CAWLAW010000579.1:0-2713 GCA_963854885.1 Gammaproteobacteria bacterium
TGACTTCTCACCTGAAGAGCTCAGCAGGATACGTCCAGACGCAGACGGAATCACCGTACCAAAGAAATCGCAGGAACCCGTCGCGATGGTGAAGATTGAGGGTTCGGCAAATGTTCCGGCCCAAAAGACAACTGCGAAAAAGGCCGTGAAAAAGCCGGCCGCTAGTAAAAAGAAAGGTCCCACCAAAAAGGTGAGCAAGAAGAAGCCCGCCAAGAGCTAATGCATTGCAGATAAGCACGGGCCAGCTTACGAGGTCACCCAGACACTCGACAGCGTAAACACCGTCGAGTTCGACGAATGGCTTGGCCAGCATAATCAAGAAATATTGGCCATTCCGAGTGTGTTGCACGCGACCGGATTTATCACCGACGATGATGAGGCGTCTCGATCGAGACGGGTCGCAGTCTACCAGTTCGGATTTGACGGCGATCTCCAAACCTATCTCGCCGACTCAGAAAAAAAATTCGCTAAAAGATAACCGCGTTCTTTCCCGAAGAAATTGACGTCACGCGACGACTTTTGTGGAAATCAACCATCGTTCATGGCGACATTAAACCAATCGAAATGTGCCTGAATTGTGGAACGACATTGGCGGACCAATATTGTGGTAATTGCGGCCAACGTACAAATAGCAGGCTAATTAGCATTTGGGAGCTTTTTCGCGATGCATTTGGCGACCTGCTCAAATTGGACTCTCAGCTCTGGTGAACCCTAATCCGGCTTGCTGTCAGGCCGGGAAAACTTACCCGAGACTATATCAAATCGCCGACCGCTTCGGCGAGGACTGGCCACCGTGGCTTACTGAACAACTCACACCAGATATAATGATCGTTGCGTACGAGAATGTCGTTGCCGATGACGGCGTTAGTCCTCAAAATGCTCTACCATTGTCGAAGCGCTACTACGTTGAGCATGTTTTTTTCGTCATGCATTTTCACGCTTTCATTTCCCTGATTCTTTCGCTGCATATCCTATTTTCGCAGCTTACAGCGCTTGTAATTGCGTCAGACTCGGTTTGGCCAATTACGTCGACCGCCGTTGTCCCTTTGCATTCCAATTTACTTTTATAAGACGATTCGCCGCGTTTACGGCCAAAGTTAGCTTGTTGCGCTGATTAAATATGTCGTTCTATTGGCCGCCTATGGCGTCGGATTGATCGTAATCCTGCTAATTTCGACAGCCTTTGCCGCGTTCTCTATTTGAAGCCTGCCCAGTTATGCCAAACTGCAATGATTGGCCTTGAGCGAAAGGTCAAATCCATCTAGAATTTCGGGATTAGGCACTTTGCACGGTCAGCAAGAGAACAGCACACTTACTTAAATCATGGACAGAAAATGCATAGGAATCAGCGGTCTCGCCGCCTATACGCCGCCATTTCGGGTCTGGTTGGAGGACTGGTGTGGATGGACCGACAGCCAGTGGCCGAAGATTCGCGAGGTGGTGGGACGAAGTTTCCGCATCCGTGGCAGCAATCAAAGCGTCTACACCATGGCGGCTACCGCCGTCATGCGCCTTATCGATCAATATGAAGTAGACCCGGCGCGAGTAAAATTTCTTGGGTTAGGCACGGAATCCAGTACCGACAATTCGGCGGGTGCGATTATCGTCAAAGGCATGGTGGATCAGGCTTTGGCTGCTCAGGGCAAACTCCCTATTTCTCGAAGTTGTGAAGTACCAGAATTCAAACACGCCTGTCTCGGGGGTGTGTATGGCATGAAAAATGCTATTCGGTATCTTGCGCTCGATGGCGCGGGCGGCCAGGCAATTGTCGTTTGCGCTGACATTGCTGAATACCCACGTGGATCTAGCGGCGAACCCACCCAAGGGGCCGGCGCAGTCGCGTTGTTGCTCGAAGAGGACCCGCAACTGGTTGAAGTTGATCTGCTGCAGTCTGGCTCAGCATCCGACTACCGTATTATGGATTTTCGCAAGCCGATGCTGCGATTTTGCGGTCAAGACCGAAGTAAAAGCCATCAAGTTCAGGACTTTCCTATATTCAACGGCAAGTATTCGACTACCTGTTATATCGACGCGACACTGCATGCGCTCAACGATATGTACGAGAAGCGAGGGCTGACCGCCGCAGATTATCTACGTTCGCTGAAAACCGTTTTCATGCATCGACCTTACCGCCGCATGCCGGAAACTGGCTACGCGGTTGCTTATCTGTTTGCGCTTGGCAATGGATCCGCCGAAGACCGCGCCGAACTCACCTCATTTTGTTACGAAGCCGGGGTGGAACCCGATGCTTTATTAGCCGAAATGAGTAGCAAGCCTGAAATCGTTGCCCTGGCAGACCCAGAACGTTTGAACTTTGAGGTCTATCCACTGACGATGGCAGTGTTTCGAATATTTCGGGCCTCGCGCCGCTATCGGCGAGAAATTCTGGACAAGCTCGCGCTAGGCAGCGACACCATGTTGGATCTCGGCAATCTATATACAGCGGCACTACCCGCCTGGATCGCCGCTGGATTCGAACAAGCGGCAGACGAGGGTTTGGACATGGCGGGTGAGGAATTGTTGACGCTCGGCTATGGCAGCGGCGACGCTGCGGAAGTTATTCCATTCATTGTTGCCGAAGGTTGGCGCGCAGCAACCGACAAAATTCGATTCGGACAATCGATGAAATTCGCAGTTGATCTTAACGAAGACCAATACGCGGCATTGCACTCCGGCAGACGTCCGAAAAACCTAGATTACCTGCCAAGTAAAG
>CAWLAW010000580.1:0-2708 GCA_963854885.1 Gammaproteobacteria bacterium
CCGCGCAATATTTCTGGGGTTCCACCGCGCAACGAAAATGAGGGAGCGAGTTGCATTAAATTTCCGAGTACTTGTTGAAAATCAGACCCGTGTCCCTCGAGCGTGGGTTCTAGATCGACGAGCTCTTGTGCCAATCCGGGCAATTCTTGTTCGAACATACAGCCGACATCTTTAACAATTGAAGCTTGCAGGCTTGGATCCTTGCCGTCGTTCAACATGCCGGCAACACTCAATGACATATTTCGGAGCGCTGCGACAAGCGCAACCTGGGATCCAATTTTTTGTAATGTGGCCGCCGATGCCGTGTCTTTTACGACGTCGACAATTTGCGTAAGCAATAGAAAACAGGATAAGTAACGTTCAGGACCGCTGCGCTCAAACGTCAATTCTTCAACGACTTGTTTCCAACCTCCGCCTTCAGTGCCTATTAATGCGTCGTGCGGGATCAAAGCGTCTTCGAAAAACACCTCATTGAACTGAGCTCTGCCGCTGAGATCTTTTATCGGCCGGCAGGTAATGCCCTCAGTGGGTAGTTCGATTAAAAATTGCGACAAACCTGCGTGACGATCATCACCCGCCGGGCTCGTTCGGAACAACGCAATCATGTAGTGCGCGCGGTGCGCGTGCGAGGTCCAAATTTTTTGCCCGTTGACTAACCACCCAGCGTCCGTGCGCTCCGCGCGAGTACGCAAGGAGGCGAGATCGGAACCGGAGTTCGGCTCGCTCATGCCAATACAAAAACACGCTTCGCCGGCAGTGATTTTTGGCAGGATCGTTTGTTTTTGTTCCTCAGTACCGTAACGAGCTAGTAGCGGGCCGCTTTGACGGTCGGCAACCCAGTGAAAACCACTTGGCGCACCGGCAGCAAGTAATTCCTCGACAATAACGTAGCGGTCCAGCGGTCCGCGTTCGTTACCGCCGTAAGCTTTCGGTAGCATCATGCCGAGCCATCCGCGTTCGCCGAGTTTGCGTGAAAAATCCGCATCGAATGCGTCCCAGGTATTGCTTCGATGCACGGCCGAGAAGTTCTTAATCTCTGCTCCGAGAAACTCTCTAACTTCCGCTCTTAGCGGCGCCAAATTTGCTGGCAGCTCGTATGGCTCAAATCGCAAACCGTCAATATTCATAATCTACAGTCCCGCTTTTCTAGCATGCTCGATGGCAGTTTGCGCAAACTTGCGAACAAAATCGGCGTTTTGCGGTGCATCTGCATTTGCCGCCGTGCCTTCTTCGACGCGTTTTATGATCCCTTGGTAAATTGCCGCCATTCGCCACACCGTATACGCACGATAATAGTCCAAATTAGCGATGCTACTGCGCCCGGTAAGTTCGCAGTATCTCGTGATGTACTGCTCTTCGGTCGGGATGCCGAGTGCAGGTAGATCGAGGCCCATCAAACTACTGACCTTTTCTCCTGTCGGCGGTAGCAACCACGGTGCGAGATGATAGGTAAAGTCGCCGAGTGGATGCCCAATCGTCGATAATTCCCAATCCAATACAGCAACGATTCGGGGTTCGGTGGGATGGAAGATCATGTTATCCATGCGATAGTCGCCGTGGATAAGACTAACAGCGTCGTCTTCGGGGATATTTTCTGGTAGCCACTCATTCAAGCGATCCATTTCCTCGATCGATTCCGTTTCGGATGCGATGTAAGTCTTGCGCCATCGATGGATTTGGCGCGCGAAGTAATCGGTGGTTTTGCCAAAACCTTCAAGGCCAACGGCGCGATAGTCGATCGCTTGAAACTCAGCCAAGTTGCGAATCTTCGCATCGTATATTGCCGCACGTTCTTGCGGGGTCTGCTCGGGCAGCGACATATCCCAAAATACTCGGCCTTCCACCATTTCCATCACGTAAAACATCGTACCCGCGACATCCGTGTCTTCGCACAAAAGGTAAGGCTTAGGCGCCGGAAACCCATGTTTATTGAGCGCAGAGATGATCCGAAATTCGCGATCGACAGCATGCGCCGACGGGAGCAATTCACCGGGTGGTTTGCGCCGCATCACGTAATTCTTCGTTGGCGTACTGAGCTGATAGGTAGGGTTTGATTGTCCGCCCTTGAAGCGTTTCACGCGTAACGGTCCGGCAAAGCCGTCGATGTGCTGAGTCAGGTAATTAGCCAGACTCGACTCGTCGAACTGTAGATGCGCTTCGACATCTTTCGTGCCTGAAAATTGTTCTTGCCTTGTTGTTGCCATTCCTTATTTAACCTTGGAAATAATTAATTATTCTGAGCTGGCTACGACGCCGTCGTCGTGCAGCTGGCCAATTTCGCCGGAGCTTAGGCCGAGTACATCGCCGAGTATTGCATCTGTGTGTTGGCCGAGTCTCGGTGCTGGGACCGCCGGTTGCCGTTGAATCGCGGAAAATGTCATCGGTTGTCCCGGTACTAGATAGCGTCCAATGTCGGGTTGTTCGACCATCGAAAAGATTGGATTGTCGTCACTCGCATCCTTATCATTTTGCAATAGTTCGCGTACGGTTTGGTAGGGTCCCCAGCAGCAGCCGTTTTCGCTTAGTGCACGTTCTATTTCCGCATAAGGGGTCGCCTCAGTCCACTTCGCGACAATCTCAAATATTTCACCGCGCGCCGCAAATTTGTTCCCTTCGCTGTCGAGGCTCAGTCCGAGGCGGTTTTCGAGTGCACCGATGTCGTCAGCGAAACCACCAGCGGCTTGTAATCCCGACCACTGTTTTGCCGA
>CAWLAW010000581.1:0-2707 GCA_963854885.1 Gammaproteobacteria bacterium
CCGATTCCGAACATGACCGCGCCACTGAATAGCGGTGCATCGATCGCATTGGATGTAGGGACTTCGAAATGCGTTGCGAACAAGGGTTTTGGTCGTGCCAGCACGCGACGAAACGTTAGTGCGGTAACCCCAACCGCACCACCCATGACTAGCGCAAGACTCGGATCCCAATTGCCGAATATGTCGAGAAATCCAAGTATTTTTTCAGGATTGACCATTTCCGATATCGATAATCCCAAACCAAATAGTGTGCCGGTCAACAGCGCAACGATGTACCTACTCATACGCCACCTCCAATGACGTGGCGCACCACGAAAGTTGTTAGTAGCGCGACGGAAAAAAAAGTTACCGTCGCAGCCAGTGAGCGGCGTGATCCTCGGCCAAGGCCGCAGACGCCGTGGCCGCTGGTGCAGCCATTGCCTAAGCGGGTGCCGAAGCCTACAAGTACTCCGGCAACAATGAGACCGGGCATCGAAAAATCGGTCCGCGGAATAAACGTGGGCCCCATCAATTGCCACCAGATTGCGCCGCCGGAGATTAATCCAATCAGAAATAGTATTCGCCACACCCGATCAGGGGTGCGCGGTCGCGTGGCAGCGCCGAATATTCCGCTTATTCCCGCTATTCGACCATTTAGCCAAAGTAAGAATGTCGCAGAAATGCCTAACAAGACACCGCCAATCAAAGCACTGTATGGAGTGAAGTTTTCCACCGAAACTATTTCCTCGGGTTGTGCAAAAAAGGTACGAAAAATATGTCCGCGGTCAATTATATAAGAAATATCTAATATAATGAACTGCCCGGAATTCGAGGCACCCCGGTGCAATTGCTAATGCGGTCTGCGCTAAGCTAACCGAACATAAATCGGTGTCCCGCGGGTAATGGACACAGGCGCCCATCGGTCTAAAACCTCGAACCACTGGGTAGAACCTAACTTGCTCAACTCGTTTTCTTAATCAAAAATCGGTACACGTCCCCATCTTGATCGTGCTCGAGTAAATCGTTACCCGTGCTGCGACAAAACGCTTGAAAGTCTGCAACGGAGCCGGGATCGGTCGACAAGACTTCAAGAGTGCTATCGGTATCTATACCGTTCAGCGCTTTTTTGGCTTTTAATATCGGTAGCGGACAATTCAGCCCTTTCGTATCCAGTAGGTGGTCTGCCATGCTTTTTTTCTCCTCGCGCCGGGCGCGAATTGCGAGCGTTGTTCGTTGCGCGCCATTATATGAATAAATTATGAATTATCTTTCTTCGGGAGTTCGAATATAAAAACCTTTTGTGCTGCCCGAAAAAAGGCCCAAACGAGCGCATGAACCTACCGTCTGAACAATTCGGGGCGCTAGATAGTTCGGCGAATTCTCAGTCGCCGTTGGGGCTGGGTCCGCGGCGCGCGCTATATATCGACAACCCCGTCTTCACGCAGGATGCATTCGGGACCGCTCATCCTTTGAGCATCCCACGCACCCAAACCGTTGCTGAACTGTGCCGAGCGTTAGATTGGTTGCCAGACGATGTGCTAATTACCAGCACTCCAGCTTCGATAAGCACCCTCGAGCGCTTTCACGACAAGGACTACGTCGCAGCGCTGCGCGACGCGGACATCACCGGGCGTTGCACGACCGGCGACCTCGCACGCTACAACTTTGGAACCATGGAGAACCCGTTGTTCCCCGGCATCTTCGAACGAGCGGCGACCACCGTCGGTGGTTCCATCCGTGCGGCCGAACTTGCCCTCGCCGGACATCTAGTTTTTCATCCGGCCGGCGGGACGCACCATGGGCAGTCGGGCAGGGCGAGCGGTTTTTGCTACTTCAACGATCCGGTGTTCGCGATACTGACTTTGCTCGATGCCGGGCTCGAGCGCGTTGTGTATGCCGATATCGACGCACATCATGGCGATGGTGTTGAAGCAGCCTTCGAGTCGGACGATCGAGTACATACGCTGTCGTTACACGAGGCCGGGCGCTGGCCGTACTCGGGACAGAAGAACCGTAATACCCGGATGTGCAATCTGCTGCTGGCTAAAAATTGTGACGACCTTGCGTTCGAATCGACGATGCATGCGCATGCCTTACCTTTTGTTGCGCAGGCGGATCCCGAGGCGGTTGTCATTACTTGCGGTGCAGATGCGCTGGCCGGTGATCCCCTATCGAGCATGAACCTCAGCAACTCGGTGTTGTGGCACGCGGTCGAACAGTTATCGGCCGCCGCGAAGGTTGTCGTAATTTTGGGCGGCGGTGGCTACAACCCCTGGACGCTTGCTCGATGTTGGGCCGGACTGTGGGCGCGCCTCGCTGGGTTCGATATTCCGGCCGTTTTGCCGAATTCAGCGCAAGATATTCTGACCAGACTTGAGTGCGATTTAGTCGACGATGAGGATCTTAATCGGAATTGGCTGACGCGGATTGAAGACTAGGCTTTAGAGTTCGCAATGCGTGTGACGAGCGAATATTTTCTCGTTATAAGCAGGTATGCAGATATTCCGTTTTGATGTGTCGCGGAACCGATTTCGCGAACACGATCGATTGTTCGCTCACGGTATTTACATTAGTCTTATCTAATAAGTTTTTTGCAGCTAGTATCCAAGGACGCTGAGCATGGCAACGAAGTTAGTCATCGTGATGGCCAACACCGATCCTCGAAACGGGGAAGAATTGGGCGCGCCTATTTTCCAAGCCAGCGTTGCTGCTGCGATGGAATATGAAG
>CAWLAW010000582.1:0-2700 GCA_963854885.1 Gammaproteobacteria bacterium
GGCGTCGAAAAAATTCGCATCACCGGTGGCGAACCTCTCGTGCGCCGCAACGTCGAAAAACTTCTTGCTGACATCGGCCAACTAGCCGGTTTAGAAGAACTCACAATCACGACCAACGGTTCGCAACTCCCCCGCCTAGCAGAAAAGATTCATGCCGCTGGGGTGAAACGCTTGAATATCAGCCTGGACTCATTGGATCCGGAGCTCTTCCGTCGCATAACGCGCACCGGCGAATTGGAACAAGTCCTAGACGGCATCGAAGCTGCGCGGCGAACAGGGTTTGAAAAAATCAAAATTAATGCGGTCATTCTGAAGAACCGCAACCATCACGAAGTGGTCCCTCTCGTGGAGTATGCGAGTAGCCGCGGCATGGACATCTCTTTTATCGAGGAGATGCCGCTCGGGACGATTGACGACCACGACCGTGCAGAGGCCTATTACAGCAGCGATGAAATTCGCCGAGATTTAACCGAGCGATTCACTCTAGTCGCGTCTACCGAAACAACCGGTGGTCCGTCGCGATATTTTAATATCTCACAAACCGGAACTAAGGTCGGATTCATATCTCCTCATAGTCACAATTTTTGTGATACGTGTAATCGCGTTCGACTAACGGCCGAAGGCCGCCTGCTGCTATGCCTCGGTCAGGAGCATTCTGTGGATCTCCGGCACGTTGTCCGCTCCTATCCGGGTGACAAGGAACGCCTAAAACAGGCGATCCGGGAGTCGATGACGATAAAACCCAAAGGGCATGACTTTAACTTGAGTGAAAAACCGCTGATTTTTCGGCACATGAACGCAACTGGCGGGTAGAACAAAAGCCAACCTCGGCGCGGTCAGCGTTGAAATTCACTGCCTCGATTTGAACGTAGTCAGCGCCGCGATCTGGCGCAACTCGCCTACCGTACTTGGAATGACTCGTCGTTGGCGCTACCTGCGATGAGTCATTCGTCCAGCTCGAGCATAAACACGAGGCTCCTGCGATCGAACAAGATTAACGCACCAGTCGCGCCTCGAAAATTTCGTTCTTACATGTTTGAAAATGGAAAACCGTGTTCCATGCTGCGACAATAATTCAATGCTAAGCAAAGAACATATTTCGGGCGTAATTCTTGCAGGAGGACAAGGGTCGCGTTTATCCGGAGAGGACAAGGGCCTGATCGAGGTTGGAGGACAACCAATGATCAAACTTGTTCTGAGCCGATTTTCACCTCAAGTCAGTGCGATAATGATTAACGCCAATAGAAATCTCACGGCGTACGCAAGCTACGGATTTCCAGTGGTCGAAGACGCGCACGACGATTTCGCCGGGCCATTAGCGGGTATCTCGGCGGCGCTGGATAAATGCGCAACTCCTTTCCTAGCGACCGTACCGTGCGACGCGCCGTTCCTCCCGACAGACGTCGTAGCGCGATTGGCTCAAGCCCTCGCCGAGACGGATTCACACATCGCAATCGCGCGCGGTGGCGATCGGCCGCAGCCCGCGTTTATACTGATTAACCTATCGCTAACAAATTCCCTTGACGAATTTTTAGCGGACGGCGGACGGAAAATTTCCACCTGGTATCGGGCACAAAACCACGTGGAAGTTGATTTTGGAGAAGATGCCAGACCCTTTTCAAACGTCAATACCCCTGAGGATTTGGCAGATGCCACCGCACATTTCCAGAGTAATCACAAAATGGGAACGACACCGTCGTGAAAACGTATTTATATCGCGGCACCCCTGTGCTCGGGTTTGCCGCCTACAGCGGAAGCGGCAAAACTACGCTGATTCGAAAGCTGATCCCCGAAATGATTTCGCGTGGTATCCACCCGGCTATTGTAAAGCACGCACATCACGATTTTGATATTGACTATCCGGGAAAGGACAGTTTTGAGTTGCGCAAAGCTGGCGCGAAACAAGTTCTTGTCGGCTCAGACCAGCGTTGGGCGATGGTGGTGGAAACCCCGTCCAGTGGTGAAGCAGAGTTCACGGACTTTCTTGCACGTCTCGACCTTAACCACACGAACGTGATATTGGTCGAAGGATTTCGACACGTCCGATTTCCGAAAATAGAGGTCTATCGACAGGAACTTAAGCGAGATTTATTCTATCTTGAAGATAACAGTATTATCGCTGTTGCGACGGATTGCACAGCAGCGATAGACGGCGAAATCCCCGTAATCGAGCTCGATCGAACGGACAAGCTTGCAGACTTTATAGTTGACTACTGTCGAGCCGCTGTCGATCAGGTGTAAGCGTTTCGGAAAATATTTCGCCGGCATCCGGACTGTAAAAACTTCTTACTCGCGTTTCCAGATCAAAGTATTGGGACGTAAGAACCGATCGGGGCGAGGTGGAAAGAAAAACCACCTCGTGCAACTAATCTAGGGATAGCGCGTTTGGAGAACGTAGATGACAACCAATAAGCGCATCATCGCTGAACCGAATTGTGATGACGACTACGACGACTCGTCATTAACCCCTGCTGCAGCACTCGAACGAATGCTTGAGGGCGTATCGGCAGTCGTCGCCAGCGAGACCGTGCCAGTGCTTGAGTCGCTAGGACGGGTATTGTCCTCTCCGATCGTGTCGTCTATTGATGTTCCCGCGCATCGAAATTCTGCGATGGACGGCTATGCCGTACGCAGCCAAGATTTGCCGACGAGCGGAACTCGTGATCTTTCGATAGTCGGTACGGCATTTGCCGGAAAACC
>CAWLAW010000583.1:0-2692 GCA_963854885.1 Gammaproteobacteria bacterium
TTTGCGGGTAGTTGCTAACTCCACCCGCGTCGTCGCCATTCGGCTTCGCGTCAATCTGGTAATGGAGCGGCTCACAAACTCGATACGCATCTGATGAACCTCAAGTTACTACTGCCTTACCGTTCTCCTCAGGTGTCGGAGGACTTGCTTGCGACCACGTTGGATTTGTTCGCTCATCAGCATCCGCGCGATTTTATGGTCCCGCTTCTTCAGCGCTTCGAGCAAATTCTGTTTGCCGAGACACGTTTGTGTCGCGACAGCGGATGTTAGCAGTTGAGGATCATCACGTTGAGCATCAAATATCTGCCCAATTGCGCGGTGCTCGTGAGTCACTTTCGCCAGCAGGGGATTACGCGCCGCCTCGATCAACAGTTCATGGAATCGCTGCTCGGCGTCCAGCCACGCATTGATCTGACGCTTGGTTGCGTGTCTTTTTGCTTGTTGCTTGATCTGTTGCGCGAGTGTCTGCGATTCATCCAGAATCGACTCCAGTTCTTCCAATTGATGTTCGGTGATGTATCTTGCCGCCTCGCCTGCTGCGCAGCTCTCCAGAGCGTCCCGCAGTACATAAAGATTGTCGAGATCGTGAGGATCGGTCGTGCGAACGAAGGCACCTGAGCCGGGTACGTGGTCGACAAATCCTTCACTAGCGAGCCTCTGAATAGCTTCACGGACAGGAATCACGCTGACACCAATTTCACTCGCCAAAGTTCGATTTACGAGTCGTTTGCCGGGTGGAAGATCACCCAATGCCAGCTTTTGGCGGATGAAGCCATAGGCTTTCTCAGAGAGCGTTTTATCCATTTTGTTGTCCTCGGGCTTGTTTGCGACCGCGCATTATTTATGTTATAACATGAGATAACATCAGAAACAATCGAGCTTAGACGCCCGCATCCAAAATGGGAACAGTTTATTCGCGGCGGATCCAATGAGCTCAATGAGCCAAGCTCTCGCGAGTCTCGTTGCACAAATCGAAGGAAAAAATCATGTTTCGTTGGCAAACATCACCATTAGCGTTTGTGGCTTGCCTTGTCGTCCTATTAGGTTGGTCGCAAATCCACGCCACTGAATTACGATCGAACGTGCTGTTTATTGCCGTCGACGATCTTCGACCGGAACTGGGTTGTTACGGGGCCTTGCACATTGATAGCCCGAACATTGATGCACTTGCCGCGAGCGGTCGATTGTTTCGGCGAGCGTATTGCCAACAGGCGGTTTGCAATCCTTCACGTACCAGTCTTATGACAGGACTGCGGCCGGATTCAATCGGAGTCACCGGGAATCACGCACACTTTCGAACCGAGCATCCTGATGTTGTGACATTGCCGCAGCACTTCAAAAACCACGGCTATCACGCGGCTGCGATCGGGAAAATTTATCATGGAGTATTTCCTGACGGCGCCAGCAATACCAAGTGGGACACGATGGGTGATCCAGAAAGTTGGTCTGTGCCAGCGGTTCGGTTTGGTCCGCGATATTACTATACCGAGGAAGGCATCGCGGCGGCAAAAAGTATTTTTGAGAGTGTGTATAAGCCACAGCATCCGGGTCCGAATGACTGGACGCAAAAACTCGTCTTCGGCCCGGCCACTGAATCGCCTGTTGTACCCGACAACACGCTCTATGATGGGAAGGTTGCCGATGCTGCCGTGTACGCGCTGCGGGATTTGAAGAACAAGGATAAGCCATTTTTTCTGGCAGTCGGTTTTATTAAGCCACACTCACCGTATATCGCTCCAAAAAAATACTTTGATCTCTACACCGACGTCGCGCTACCATCACAGGTAGATTTCCCACTCAATGCTCCGATATTTGCTGGACACGGTTCAGGCGAATTACGGCGTTACACCGATCAACCCAAACGCGGCGTTATCTCAGCTGAAAAGCAGAGACGAGTTCGACAGGCGTACTTCGCATGCATCAGTTACATCGACGCTCAGATTGGGCGAGTGTTACAAGAACTGGAGCGTTCCGATCTAAGCGACAACACGATCGTCGTGCTTTACGGTGACCATGGCTACCATCTTGGTGAGCAAGGGTTGTGGGGCAAGACCACGAACTTTGAACTCGACACGCGGGTGCCGTTGATTGTGCGCACGCCGGGGATGAAAGCCGCTGGTAAATCAAGTTCATCTTTGGTGGAGTTGCTCGATCTGTACCCGACGCTGGCCGAGCTTGCAGGCTTACCGATCGCGGAGCAGCTCGAAGGTATAACTTTTGCACCTATTCTGAACGATCCGAGTCACGTTACAAAGATGGCGGCGATCAGCCAGTACCCTCGCGGTGGCGGGTTGATGGGCTACTCGCTGCGCACGCCGACTAATCGCTTGACGCAATGGGTTCATCTTCCGTCGAGCGAAATTCAAGCAACAGAGCTATACAACTACGCGGACGGGCCGATCGAAACCAAGAACATCGCGGCCACGTCACCTCAAGTAGTTGCCAGGCTCGCGCGTCAACTTACTGCCGTGGCCGGATTCACTAAAGTTCGAACCTTGGAAACGCCGAACGTCGATTCCCAAAATATTCCGGTTTTGGCTACGACTAGTTTTGAGAAAGCCACTGCCGGCGGTTTCGATAAACTCGAAACTACAATTGGCACGTGGACATCGATTACTGGCAGAACGATTATCGACGACAAACATGCGAAGACTGGGAAGCAATGCCTGCAATTGACTGGCGGGGAAAAGAC
>CAWLAW010000584.1:0-2691 GCA_963854885.1 Gammaproteobacteria bacterium
TCGCTGCGCTGTTCCGTGCTGATCCCGCGAATATGCGAAAACTGACCTCGATAATTGTCTTCGCAATATTTCAGCAAGCTGCCTGCCGCACCGATGGCGACGCTTTTGTCTTCGCAGCCAAAGCCAGAAAGATCGCGAGTTTTAAAGCGTTCACACAAGACCCGCCGAGAGCTAGTTACATCGAACAACCAATCGGGGCGAGATTGGGAATTTGGTGATGGCGAGCCCAGCTCACTAGTAGAAAACGATTCCGGCACTAACAACTCAGCCGGGCTTAAACGTTCCAGCTCGCTGCGCACTTCAGCAATTGAATTCACCTCCGTCAAAGAAAAACGACCGGAGCTTAGCTCCAACCAGGCGAGACCATAGACCCCATCGGCGAGATTTAGCGCTGCTAAAATATTGTCTTGCCGTTCGTCCAATAGTTCGTCTTCGATCAACGTACCCGGCGTAATGATTCGCGTGACTTTTCGTTCTACCGGCCCCTTCGACGTCGCTGGATCGCCGATCTGTTCGCAAATAACCGCTGATTCGCCCAGCCGTATAAGCCTTGCCAGGTAGGGATCGATTGCGTGATAGGGGACCCCAGCCATCGGAATCGGCTCGCCGTTACTGGTGCCGCGTTTCGTTAGCGAGATGCTCAGCAGCTCGGATGCCCGGCGTGCATCATCAAAAAATAATTCATAGAAGTCGCCCATCCGATAGAACAACAGAATGTCGGGATGCTCTGCTTTAATGCGCAGATACTGTTGCATCATCGGGGTATGCCCAGTGCGGGCTGTATTGCTCATGGGCAGCAGTTTACCGCAGCGTCGTGGATGAGCCACGCCTGCGGCTAATCTTCGACCGACCTATTCGGCGAGGGCGACCGAAACTATGGGGTCGCTGGTTCGAAAACTGGCGAAGATTGCATGCGGATAATTGCTTGCGCAACGATTGGGATAAATCGACGGCTCGGCTGTGCGGTCGTAATATGCTGAGCAAGACAAGTTTGCTCGAATGATCCCGCTACTGCATTGAAGTTGCCGCCGCTGTTGGCAAATTCACCCAATTTTCCGGCGCCCAAATTATCGCCGGCCGTTGTTGCATTGACGGCCGCGCTGAGCCGTAGCAATGAATTGATCATGCGATTGACAAAAGGGACGTGCATCTCTGCGCAATACATCACTCTAAGTTTAAGCAGGTTCGCGTCCTGAATCGATTGACTCGGCGTGCCCTGCGGTGTGGAGTCTCGGTACATTAAATGATCATTTGGTATAACTTGCACAGGGCCGTCGTCCGTATCCTCGTAGTAACCATGTTGGTTGAATGATTCTTCAGTCGGATTGATAACTTGTATTTCTACGAGCCCGGCATCGATTTCATCCCACACTCTTGAACGTGCCCAACGAAGCCATCGCCGCGTATTGCCATGTGTATGGATCGGGGCGAGGCCGCGCACAAGGCCGGCGTTCAACGCCCAGCGTCGGGCGTTGTTGAGCGAGCCACTGCGCGCAGATTCGAATGCGGCATAATTCAGTTGAGTCTTCGCTTGCCACAACAATGCGAATTGTAACGTTCCGAAGATCAGCACGACCATAACGGGGAATACAATGACGTACTCCGTCATCGCCTGACCCCGTTGGGTTGCGAAACGCTTGGTTTTCGGACACTCAGAATTAAGACGAATCGCCATGACTAGTTCACTAGTTCGTCGATTGCATTTTGGATTTTCACACTCTTAGCATGCAGCGGATCATCTGTTTCGACGAGTCGTTGCAACTCAGAGAAGCTTTCCCCCGCGTCGCGCAGCTGAATAATTGCCATGTTGTGCCATGCTTTTGCATGCTGGGCATTACGAACCAGCGTTTCACGATACGCTTTGAGCGCCAGCTCGGGGCGTTGCGTTCGCGCGTAGACGTTACCGAGTTTAAACCATGGCTCCGCTTCGCCGGGGGCGTTCTGTACAAGCGTCGCGTAATGTTTCTCACTCTCAACCCAGTTTTTCGCGTCATAAGCTGTTGCCGCTAGCGAATAGGTTTCAGCTAAATTTATTTTCGGATTATCTGGCTTAGTCGGGGTTTGCTCACACGCGCTGAGCACGACGAGCAGCACAAGCCCAGGAAGAAAGTAATTCAAGCACCTTGCCATTGCAGTTCTAGCGTCGGTACTAATTCGAGTGAATCCGCTTGCCCGCCGGCGAGTTCAAGCGTCATGCTCGCGGTTTTACATGCCGATACGCGCCAGGGATTTAGCTTCGTGATGGTCTTTACAACTTGAAAGTCGCGGTTTAAATAAACGACATCAATTGGGTATGACATGGCAAAAGTGTGGACCGACGAACACGGGTCAATGAGTAGTCCGGCACCCGCTTGTGGTGCATCGCGAAACAGCAGGCCGCGCATTCGATCCCATGCATTCGATGTCCGTAGGCAGGGATTAACGACGATGCGGCCGCATTTAGTACTCAATTTCCCCGGGGTCATAGCACCCCTTCATTCATGAACTTCATTGCTATTGGAAATCCAAGCACGATGAAGGTCACCGGAAAGATAAACAGAATTAGCGGACCGACGAGTTTGATGGGCGCTTCCATTGCCATTTTTTCCGCGCGCTGGAATCGTTCGTTGCGTCGCTGTTCTGCCTGGACCCGCATCACTGTGGCAAGTGAGGAGCCCATTCGTTCGGCTTGTATTACGGCGCTAACAAAGC
>CAWLAW010000585.1:0-2679 GCA_963854885.1 Gammaproteobacteria bacterium
GGGCGACCGGGTATCTCATTGGTGAGCAAAATAAAGGCATGCGCGCGATGTTTGTGATGATGAACGCGGCCCGTCTCGGGGTAGGGATGCAAGGATTGTCTCAGTCCGAAGTGTCATATCAGAATGCGGTTACTTACGCTCAAGATCGCCTCCAAGGCCGCTCGTTAAGCGGACCGAAAAATGCCGCTGAAAAGGCCGATCCGATAATTGTTCATCCTGATGTACGCCGCATGCTGTTAAACGCGAAAGCGTTTAACGAGGGTGCGCGAGCACTGGCACTTTGGGGCGCACTGCAGGTCGATCTGGCGCACAAAGCGGACAGCGAAGATGAGCGCCAAACGGCCGACGACCTAATCGGTCTGCTCACCCCGGTGATTAAAGGTTTCTTTACTGACAAGGGTTACGAAAATGCCACGAATGCTCAGCAATGTTTGGGCGGCCACGGTTATATTCGTGAATGGGGGCTCGAGCAGTTCGTGCGTGATGCGCGAATTGCAATGATTTATGAAGGCACGAACGGTATTCAAGCACTCGACCTGGTGGGGCGCAAACTGGCTTTGAATGGTGGCCGCGCACTGCGTACCTATATGGGCTTAGTCAGCGCATATATCACGGAACACAAACAATCCGAGGAAATGCGTGAATTCGTTGAACCGCTAGAATCGGCACTTGGCGATTTACAAAAATCGACTTCTTGGCTAATGCAAAATGCGCTAACGAATCCAGAAAATGCGGGTGCCGCATCCATGCCGTACTTATACGTCGTGGGATTGGTGGCGATAGGCTACATGTGGGCACAAATCGCGCGAACCTCGTTCGACGCACTAACGAAAGACCCACAAGACAAAGAATTCTACGAAAATAAATTGCGAACGGCTCGCTACTACAGCTCCCATATGTTGCCTGAAACCGTCGTACACCGAACACGTGTCGAAGCAGGCTCGAAAAATTTAATGGAACTAGATGCCGCGGCGTTCTAATGATATGCCCCGTCGTTGCATCGAAAGGATTCAGCCAGTTATTCTGCCCCGGCAGACAACTCCTCTCGTCACGAGCCAATTAGATCACTAAGTGATAAAGCAGCATGCGAAACTTCGAGGAAATATATGAATTGGCCGCAACCAGAAAAGGCGGATCGGCAAAGCTCGAGAAGATGCTTTCAAAACCTAAATCAGCGACCGCGCTAAGGAAAATCCCAGATCATCGATGGCTTAGCGAAATGGCGAAAAATGTTTTCCGTGCTGGATTCGTCTGGAAAATCGTCGAGCATAAATGGTCAGATTTCGAACGTGTATTCGACGGGTTCGATCCCTATAGCGTTGCCTACCTATCAGACGAGGCAATCGAGGAATTGATGGAGGACGCAAGCATCATTCGGCATCACACAAAACTCCGAGCAACGCGACAAAATGCGTTGTTTATTGTTGAACTCGCCGAAGAGCATGGCTCCGCTGCCAAATATTTCGCGGACTACTCGGCCGAAAATTATGTTGAATTACTGCTTGACTTAAAAAAGCGGGCTAGTCGCCTCGGCGGCACGTCTGGTCAATATTTTTTACGTTCGATGGGTAAGGATTCGTTCATTCTATCGCGCGACGTCGTGCGCGCATTGGCACGAGAGAAAATCGTCGACCGCGCTGCAACCTCGCAACGTGATCTCCGTGCAACTCAAGAGGCGTTCAATACGTGGTGCAATCAAGGACGACGGTCGCTAAGCGAAGTGAGCCGAATCCTCGCGATGGGAATAGAGTCGTGATTCGGATTCGCGAAATCGATCACGTCGTGCTGCGCGTTCGGGAAAAGAACACGATGATTGATTTTTATTGCGACGTTCTCGGATGTCACCTAGAAAAGGACCAGTCGTCGATAGGCCTAACGCAGTTACGCGCCGGTTCTTGCTTAGTCGATTTAGTTGAAGTTGACAGCCAACTTGGCCGCATTGGCGGTCGTGCGCCCGGCGCGGAAGGCAAAAATCTCGATCACGTGTGTTTCCGGGTCGACCCGTTTGACGATAAGTCAATTTTTAACCATTTACACAATCACGGCGTTGCGCCAGGCACGATCGAGTCGAGATATGGCGCAGAAGGTACCGGCCCCTCGATTTACATTGAAGATCCAGAAGGCAATACAGTAGAACTAAAAGGTCCTCCGAGCTTTTTCGGCGCCGAGACAATCGCTTAGCATCAACACTAAAGGCGCATCTGAGATTGTGCGTCTGTGACTAGATTTAAAACCACCGACCGATAGTAAACCGCATGCGCTCACTAGCAGATACCGCAACGACTAAAGAGAAAGAGCCGGACTTCGCATGGGACGCGCTGCGCAGCTTAGCGCCCTATTTGTGGCCTGATGGGAATCCGAACATCAAAATGCGGGTCATCATCGCTCTAGCGCTTTTAACCTGCGCGAAAATTGCGACGGTCTATATTCCGTTCGTCTACAAGAGCATCGTCGACATATTCATTAACCCTGACAATCTCGTGCTCGAACTGCCACTTGCTCTATTGCTTGGATACGGCGCGCTTCGTGTTATGTCGATCGCGTTTGCAGAGTTGCGCGACGCCGTTTTTGCGAAAGTCGGTCAACGTGCAATTCGTGACGTCGCTTTGACAACATTTAAGCACCTACACCGACTTGGCATGCGTTTTCATCTTGAACGTCAAACTGGCGGACTATCGC
>CAWLAW010000586.1:0-2676 GCA_963854885.1 Gammaproteobacteria bacterium
TGCAAGTGCCGGTCGTCGCGCTCTCACAACTTAATCGAAGCTTGGAACAACGAACGGATAAGCGGCCAGTAATGTCGGACTTGCGTGAATCTGGCGCTATCGAACAAGATGCCGACGTTATCATGTTTATATATCGCGATGAAGTCTACGACGAAGACAGTCCGGACAAGGGCATCGCGGAAATTATCATCGGTAAACAGCGAAACGGGCCGATCGGGATCCGTAAGCTACGGTTCTTCGGCGAATATACTACCTTCGAGAATCTCGCCTACGAAGACTATCCCAGCACTGAGGGGCCGCGATGACTCGACCCGCGCGCGTCATCGTCGACGTATCAGCGGTCAAGGCAAATTTCGAAGTAGTACGACGTTGTGCTCCTGGCGCTCGCATTATTGCGATCGTAAAAGCCGACGCGTATGGCCACGGGGTCGAACGAATTGCGAGCGCCTTAGCGCATCGCGCTGACGCCTTCGGCGTGGCATCTCTGGAAGAAGCTATCAAACTCCGTCGCGCGAGCATTAGCCAACGCATTGTTCTGCTCGAAGGGCCGTTCTCAGAAATCGAACTGAGTGATATTGCGAAGTACGAGTTAGAGACAGTCGTCCATACGCGCGACCAAGCGGTTTGGTTGTCGAAATCGAAGCACATCATTCACGCGTGGGTAAAGATCGATTCGGGGATGCATCGCCTGGGCTTCTCACCGGCGGATGTCGAATCTATTGTCACGTTATTAGAACGTGCAGGTCGAGTTATTCGCTTTATGACTCACCTGGCAAGCGCCAATCATCACAACGACGAAAGTGTCGACCAGCAAGTCCGAGAATTTTATTCGGTTAACAAAACCCATCACGCGGAGTGTTCCATATCAAATTCAGGAGCGGTACTTGGGTGGCCGAACCTTAAGGCCGCATGGGTTCGTCCAGGGTTAATGCTCTACGGTGTCTCTCCGTTTGAAGGCAGCTATGGTGCGGATCACGGCTTAGTGCCGGCAATGACAGTCGAGTCTGCGTTAATCGCAGTGCGCGAAGTTGAAGCCGGTGGCAGTGTTGGTTACGGACGAGGGTTTGTGTGTCCAGAGCGAATGCTAGTTGGCGTTGTCGCGTTCGGCTACGGCGACGGATATCCGCGAAATGCTGGAACAGGCACGCCAATTTGTGTCGCCGGAATTAAAACCCAGGTGATCGGGCAGCCGTCGATGGATATGTTGACCGTTGATTTGAGACCCGTAAGTAACGCTGCGATTGGTGATCCCGTGGTTCTATGGGGCCCCGATCTGCCGGTTGAGGAAATCGCCGAACATGCAGATACTATCCCCTATGAACTCTTGTGCCGCGTGAAAATGCGCGCGCGATACGTTGAGCGCGAATCGTGAAAACAAAACGTCAATATCACTGCTCAAATTGCGGCGCCGTTCATTCCAAATGGGCAGGCCAGTGCGCTGATTGCGAAAGTTGGAATACGTTAGAAGAGTCCATCGTAAGTCCGTCGCAGACCGCCAGCCCGCGATTCCAGTCGTATTCCGGCGAACGTGCCGAAGTGACCACCTTGGCAAACGTTGTTGCTGAAAAAGAGACTCGGATGAGTTCCGGCATCAACGAACTTGATCGGGTATTAGGCGGTGGGGTCGTACCGGGTTCGGTTGTGCTTATTGGCGGGGATCCTGGGATCGGAAAATCGACGCTGCTTCTGCAGAGTCTTGGTGCTATCTCGAACTTCCCAGACGTCGCGCCGCTGTATGTCAGTGGCGAAGAGTCGGCGGCGCAAATTGCGCTGCGCGCTGAACGTCTAAACCTCAAAGCCGATACGCTGCGACTGCTAACGGAAACTGACGTCGATCGGATCATCGAAGCTTCCGCCAAACAACGCGCGCGCTTACTGGTCGTGGATTCTATTCAAACCATGTACTGCGCGGAATCGCAATCGGCGCCGGGCAGCGTGGCGCAAGTTCGCGAATCCGCTGCGCGTCTCGTGCGCTTCGCAAAATCGAGTAACACTGCAGTCTACTTGGTCGGTCATGTTACGAAAGAAGGCGCGCTTGCAGGACCTCGGGTACTCGAACATATGGTCGATGCCGTGTTGTACTTTGAAGGGGATCAAGCTGGTCGCTATCGATTAATCCGGGCGTTTAAGAATCGCTTCGGTGCCGTTAACGAATTAGGCGTGTTTGCGATGGCTGACGACGGCCTTCGCGAAGTGTCTAATCCTTCGGCAATTTTATTGTCGCGACACGAAGAGCCAGTTCCGGGCAGCGTCGTACTCGTTTCTCGAGAAGGTACGCGGCCGCTTTTAGTCGAAGTACAGGCACTCGTCGACGATAGCGCGCTGGGTAACCCTAGGCGGGTAACAGTGGGTCTAGATCACAATCGATTGTCGATGCTTCTCGCGGTATTGCATCGTCACGGAGGCATTTCGACTGCCGGGTGCGATGTCTTTGCGAACATCGTCGGTGGTGTGCGAATTTCTGAAACAGGTGCCGATCTCGCCGTGCTGTGCGCAGTGATATCCAGTTTAAAAAATAAACCACTGTCTCGGGATCTGGTCATTTTCGGAGAAGTTGGCTTGGCGGGCGAAATTCGACCCGTTCAAAATGGGCCGGAGCGGTTACGCGAGGCAGAAAAACAGGGGTTTAAACGAGCGATCATCCCTTCAGCGAATACCCCAAAAAAACCACCGGGT
>CAWLAW010000587.1:0-2670 GCA_963854885.1 Gammaproteobacteria bacterium
TGGGATGGTTAGAGCTAAATTGAATTTAGCTTCGGAGCGCACAGCATGCGTAAGGGATTAGTAGTTACTGGGTTTGTTTTCCTATTGCTCGGCGTCTTCAACGCTGGGGCAGCAGGACTCGGATCTGTTGAGGTGTTTCAAGCTCCAGCATGGTTGCATCATGACAACGTGCGCACGCCATTGTCTCTCGGTGTGGAAATCGCCGAAAACGATCGATTCGAGACAGGCACACGGACGCCCGTATTGTGCTCCGGTTAGGTGAAGGTAGCTTGATCAAAATTGGCGCAGATGTGGATTTTCACGTGCCTTTAATTGATGCAGGCGGTGTTAGCGATGGCGTCTTTCTCGCATTTTTGGATGTTGCTAAAGGCGCGTTCCGATTCACGACGACCGAACTTGGCAAATTACGCCAACGGGAAATAACCACCCAGCTGCGTAGTGTCTCGCGGTACGGACGTGTGGGGAAAGGTTGAAGATGCACGCGATTTCGTGGTGCTGCTTGAGGGCGCGATTAGCGTCGATCACAATGATGAGTCGTTTGCCCTGGATCAACCGTTAAGTGTTTTTATGGCGCCGCGCGATATGCCGGCCGAACCCATCGGACCAGTAAACGGTGACGACTTGGCCGCGTGGGCACAAGAAACGGAGCCTCAAGCCGCGCAGGGTATTTGACAAACGACTGGTCGCGTGCGACTTCATCTCGGAACATTTGGAGACGCTGCAAAGGCTCGCGCCCTGGCGACGCGTTTGGGAGAGTCTGGCTATAATGTGGAAATAACCGAGCTAGAAGTCGGCGGCCGCCATTGGCACCACGTCAGTCAAGCCCACCACGTGACGCGTGAGGACGCGCTGGCCGTGCGTCAATCGCTGCAAATATTTGGCGGCTTAAGTGGCGCTTGGGTAGCGGGGGACTAAGCTGAGGTACTGACAGTGCGTCTTGTCGGTCGCCAGCGAATAAAGCCGGCCGATTAGCGCCATCGCTCGGTAAATAATCGTCGCGTGCACCCGGCAGAGGAATTGAGACATCAATTGACCGCACGAACGGCAATTGCCGGTCGACTTGGGTGCGGGGCAATTTTACTCGCAACTCGACCCGTCGACTAAGGCAATAGCATCGCCATAATCTTGCGTATCGCCGTTCGCTAGCGCTTCTTGCTCGATTTCGACAATTCGCAATACTTCGCTTAAGAACTGTTCGCGCCATTGGGCTCTTTCAGCCGTAACTTTCGCGCTCGCTTTGTAGTTCTCAATATCGCTACGTTTAATGTCGGTACTTTTTTCCAAGAGTCTTTCCGCCGTATCTAGGCGGTCGTGTAGCACGGCCACTTCGCCGGCTAGCCCCATGACCATGGACAAAATTTTATCGACGTTCGGATCTTGAAAGAATGTTGGCCTTTCGCCTTTTGCTTTACGCTGTAGTTTCGCCATGTTGGTATTGCTATTTTTCGTTACCGTAAATAAACCAGAAGCCGCCGCCGCCGAAATCGCCACCTTGAAAAGTCAGCGAGCGTTTTGCCTCTGCGATTTGAAATGCGCTCGGGATCATTGTTTCGAATTCCTTTTTCGGATCGAATCCTGCTTGCTTCGACAGTTTCATTAGATCTATTTCGTGCGATCTTGCCCAGAATGGCTCGTTATTATTGCGCGTATCCCAATCGAGCATAAACGCGTCGAAAGGAGCCATTCCCTTATATTGCGGCGTTTCGGCGTGAACCATGATCCCGCCTTTTTTCAGTAGTCGATGACACTCTTTCGCAATTTTTCGGATCGCTTTGTCCGACGTTTCGTGGAGCAGAATATGCGAGACAACGAGATCGAAAGATTCATCCTCAAAATCTAATATTTCGGCGTTCTGCTGAGAAAAATGGATCTTCTTACCCAACCCTTCGGCCCGCGCGTGTGCGTAGCGCAACATTGGCGCAGCGACATCGATGCCATGGATCTCCGCTTTCGGAAATGCATCAACGTACGGCACCGTGCTGTGGCCAACCGAACAACCGAGATCAAGGATTCGTAGCGGCTTAAATTCGGGACGCGTTTCTTGTAACCAGAGCGCGATGCTTGCACCAATGTCATTGTTATAAGGTCCCATTTGGCCCATTGCATAAATATGTACGGCGCGGTCGTAGACCATTCCAGCGGATGCGTCTTGATCAGAAAACTCCGTATGATAGCCGCCGGGTTGGCAATGAATGTCGACTGATTTGTGGTAGCGCGGAATTTCCAAACTCGAATCCATGCGTAAAGAGCCGCGTGGTTTAGCGCGTTTCTTATTTAGTTTTTTGTTCAGCGACTCGAGTTCGCGCTGCACTGGGATCTGGCACGAGGACCACATCATTTCCTGGCTGGTTCGCAATAGCGCGCTGAACATTTGGTAGTGGGGATCATTGACCATTTCATCGCGCACTTCGAATCGGTCCTTAGGATCGCGGTTGTTCTCCTGCCGAAATTTCGGTTTGACCCGTTGCTCATAGGCGAGTTGGTTTCCGCCGTGAACGTTTTTGACTAAGTATTGTTTGTATGAACGAACGAATTCTTGACGCGCAAATTCGTCGTGCGTCGTTTTCGGCAGCGCTTGATGTTCGGCTTGGGTGGTCGCGGGGAGGGCGTTACTCATGACGAGGGGGCTCCAAGGTGCCAGTACGGACCGGCAGCAAACGATTAAAAAAA
>CAWLAW010000588.1:0-2656 GCA_963854885.1 Gammaproteobacteria bacterium
TGCGCTAACGTTACGGCGTGGTCTAACGGGGTCCGCGCTGACGGAGAAATCAGTCGCGCACAATAATTTTTTAATTGCATGCTGATTTTTGTTCACAAATTTGCTCGACGAGCTAATCGATTTCGGTATTGCTTTCAATCGGCGCGACGACGAAATTGAATTCCCGAGGGATGTCGTCGGACAGCATAGTGCGTAATCTTAGTGGCCCGTGCTGCCAGCAGATTTCTGCAGTGTCTTTTGCGCTCCGGTTGAGATTAAGCATCATTGCCATCAAGTCGTCCGCATTATGTTGCTTGTTCTGGTGATGTGCGAGGACGTCGAAAAATGGCACCAGGTCCGAATCGTGCAGTACGCCGATCCCGAACTCAGTTTCGAGTAGCAAGTTTCCGTCTTCGTCGATGATTATGCTACTCAGATTTTCCACCGCGCTCTGCACATGGGTAAATAACTGTCGGTGACCGTCTAGGTGATAAACCCAAGGGGTGTATGCTAAGTCGCAATAGGCGCGTTGTGGACCATTTTGCACGAACCACTGTCCAGCTCCGTCGTTAGCATAATTCCGGGATAAGAATTCAATTGAACGTTTGTGCGTTATCGGCTGGTCTTTAATCAACCAGTTGCCCCGGCGATCAAGTTTCAGCCACCCGTAACACGCCGGGACGTTTGGCCATTTTTCCAAAGCGCGGTTTACGTCTTGATCGAATTCGGATTCCATATCGTTCTATTTTATAGGTAGCTCGGTTTTTTTTACGATTGTGCGCAGCGAAAAACTTGAATGTACGCGCGTGACTCCCGGTAAACGGGTTAGAAAATTCGTGTGTAATTGTTCGTAGTCCGCAGCATCTGTTGCGATAACGCGGAGTAGGAAATCAGCTTCGCCGGTCATGAGATAACATTCCATGACTTGCGGTATTTTCGCAACCGCTTGCTCAAACTTTTCTAAATCCTCGCGTTGCTGTCGATCGAGGCTAATTTGTACAAATACGGTCGTCGGGAATCCGGCATTTGTTTGGTCGACCAGCATCGCGTAACCACTTACCACCCCCGATTCTTGCAAATTCCGAACGCGGCGCAGGCACGCGGATTCGGACAGATTTACGCGTTTGGCGAGGACCACATTAGTCAGACGCCCGTCCAGCTGGAGTTCATGCAGTATCGCCCGATCAGTCGTGTCCAGTCTCATCCCTGCAATTTAATTTCATTAATATCGAGAATAATAGAATTATATTTCAAATATCGAAAATATTACACAATTAAAACAAGTTAATTGTTTGAATTTAAGGATATTATGCAACTCTAATATGAAATAAACCGCTAACTAGAAAGCGCGGTTGTTCCAGGAGGAATTCGTTATGCGTATCGGCGTACCCAGCGAAATTAAGGCCAATGAAGACCGTGTTGGTTTGACTCCAGCGTGTGTTGCGGAGCTCTGCAATCGGGGACATGAAGTCCTTGTTCAATCAGGCGCGGGCTTCGGTATCCAATGCTCAGACGACGACTACGGTGGCGCAGGCGCTACGATTGTGGCGACTGCAGAAGAAGTGTTTGAGCGAGGCGAAATGCTCGTTAAAGTGAAGGAACCGCTAGCAAGTGAATGTTCGCGATTACGTCGAGGCCAAGTGCTGTTTACTTATCTGCATCTTGCCGCGAATCGGTCATTAACAGAAGACTTGATGCGCTCTGGGGTCAGCGCGGTCGCCTACGAAACGGTAACCGCTGATGATTTCAGTCTGCCGCTGCTTACGCCGATGAGCGAGGTTGCTGGGCGTTTATCCGTACAAGCTGGCGCGTCCGCTCTACAACGCGAAAGTGGCGGCGCGGGTATTCTTCTTGGTGGTGTACCTGGGGTGGCGCCGGCGCGAGTCGTGATCATTGGTGGCGGGGTGGTTGGTACAAACGCGGCACAGATTGCACTCGGCATGCGTGCGGACGTCACCATCTTGGATAAATCTCTCGAACGGCTACGTCAGCTGGACGCGATTTTTAGTGGCCGCGCAAAACTACTTTTCGCAAATAGCGAAACACTGGCGGCTCAGGTGGCGGATGCCGATCTTGTCATCGGTGCGGTCTTAGTACCGGGCGCGCGTGCGCCGAAACTCGTTAGCGGAGCGCTGGTTAAAGAGATGAAGCCAGGGGCCGCGCTAGTCGATGTTGCTATCGATCAAGGGGGATGTTTTGCCACCTCTCACCCGACCACGCATGCTCATCCGACCTTTGTGATCGACGAAATCGTTCACTACTGTGTTGCGAATATGCCGGGCGCGGTCCCAAAAACAGCGACCTACGCACTAAACAATGCAACCTTGCCTTACGTGCTAAAAATTGCAGACCAGGGCCTCGAGGCCGCCCTTAGCCAGGATCCTCACTTGCGCCATGGACTGAATGTTTACCAAGGAGGGATCACCCAACCTCAAGTTGCCGCAGCGTTAGGCGCCGAACTTGCGGCAGTCGATTTGAAGTTTGCGGCCTGATTTTCTCGCGTGACGTTTGCTGTCTGGATACGCGGGGATCAACGCGTCGACTAGATCGTGCTTAGTTGATCAACGGGGGATCCTGGACGACGTCGACTATCGCTGCGATAACTGTTTTGAGATCGAATTCATCGATGACATATGGCGGCATGGTGTAAACGAGTTTGCCGAATGGCCGTAACCAG
>CAWLAW010000589.1:0-2639 GCA_963854885.1 Gammaproteobacteria bacterium
GAACGATGTGACGGCCCGTGCGTGCGCTCTGCCGAAAAGGCTAGACTAACAAGTACTATCCTATCGAGCAGCAATTGCGACTCGCAAAGCCTGCGCTTCTGACCGATCAGACCGATTGGAAATTCGATGCTCTGATCCGGTTCGAGCCGATCGATTGCCATCGCCGATCTACAGTTCGCCGAAAGCACCTTCACTCATTTGGAGCCAGCTCCGCATATCGACGAAATTACTTCGCTCTGGGCAACGAATCGGCCGCGCATCATTCAAAATCATCGCGTAATTCGCTATAGTTGCGCCCGCGGGAACAGCTGAAGTAATCGCTCGGTCCACAATTGGCCGACCTGTTTTATAGTTGTAGCCTTTTTGTTTTAGACGTTTCGGATGTCGGACGCTCACCATGCGTGCGCCTGGAAACGGTCGTGTTCTGCGTAATGTGGAACCTGTCCAGGCGTCTATTTTTACGTTATTTAAATGAACTTCCTGATGATGGGATTTAGGTGAATCAATGAATCTCCACGAATACCAAGCGAAATCGCTCTTCCAGGATTATGGCATTGCCATACTGCCTGGCAAACCGGCAAAAACGCCGGAAGAAGCCGTCGCAAACGCGAAATCCCTCGGCGGCACAGCGTGGCTGGTCAAAGCACAAGTCCACGCCGGGGGGCGCGGTAAAGCCGGCGGCGTGAAATTCGCAAAAACGACTGGCGAAGTCGAGGCTGCGGCCCGAGCGCTGCTCGGCACTCAGCTGATCACCCAGCAATCAGCGCCTGACGGCCAACCGGTGAATGTCGTACTCGTCGATTCGGCAGCGGACATCGCGCACGAACTTTATCTTGGCGCTGTGGTTGATAGGGGCACGCGTCGTGTGACATTCATGGCCTCGCTGGCCGGCGGCATGGATATCGAAGAGGTTGCAGCGACCACTCCAGAGAAAATTATCACCATCGGGATCGATCCTGTTTTAGGGATCCAAGACTACCAGTGCCGATTGGTCGGGTTCGCACTCGAACTCAATGCGAGCCAACGGAAACAACTGACGACATTTTTGCAAGGCCTTTACCGGCTTTTCATTGAAAAAGACTTAAGCCTGGTGGAAATCAACCCCCTCGCGCTGCTCACTGATGGATCGCTTGCGGCACTGGATGGCAAGATTACTGTCGACGACAGCGCCTTGTATCGCCAGAGCATCGCCGAATGGCGAGATCCAAGCCAGGAAGACGAAAAAGAGCGTAAAGCGCAGGAATTTGACCTTAATTACGTGACGCTCGACGGCAATATCGCCTGCATGGTAAATGGCGCAGGCCTCGCCATGGCCACGATGGATATCATTAAACTCAGTGGCGGAGAGCCGGCTAACTTTCTAGACGTTGGCGGTGGCGCGACCGCAGACCGTGTTGCTGAGGCATTTAAAATCATCGTCTCAGATACGAAGGTCCAAGCGATCTTGGTTAATATTTTCGGCGGAATCGTGCGCTGCGATTTAATCGCAGAGGGTATTATTCAGGCCGTAAAAGAAGTCGGTGTTAACGTTCCGGTCGTGGTCCGACTGGAGGGAACAAACGTCGACGCTGGTAAAAAACTACTCGCAGAGAGTGATCTCGCTATTACGAGTGCCGAAAATCTTGCGGACGCAGCGATTAAAGTCGTTGCAGCCGTCGAGGGAAAATAACAATGTCGATACTCGTAAATAAAGCGACCCGCGTAATTGTGCAAGGTTTCACGGGAAAACAAGGCACGTTTCACGCCGAACAAGCACTCGCCTATGGTACCCAAGTCGTCGGCGGGGTAACCCCAGGGCGCGGTGGCGAATCACACCTTGATCTCCCGGTTTTCGATACCGTCCATGCAGCCGTCGCACAGACAGGCGCAACGGCTACTATGATTTTCGTGCCGCCGCCGTTTGCCGCAGATGCAATCGTCGAGGCTGCAGACGCTGGAGTGGAAGTTATCGCCTGCATCACCGAAGGAATTCCGGTCCTCGATATGCTGCGCGTGAAAGCGAGTTTAGCAAACCACCCTGAAACCTATTTAATTGGTCCAAACTGTCCCGGAGTAATCACCCCAGGGGAATGCAAAATGGGCATCATGCCTGGCGCGATCCACCTACCCGGTACTATCGGGATCGTGTCGCGCTCTGGCACCCTCACCTACGAAGCGGTCCATCAAACAACTGGGGAAGGACTCGGACAAACCACCTGTGTTGGCATTGGCGGCGATCCCATACAAGGGATGAACTTCATCGATTGTTTGACGTTGTTCGAAGCCGACGATGCCACGAAAGGCATCATCATGGTCGGTGAAATCGGCGGATCCGCGGAAGAAGAAGCGGCAGAATTCATTGCATCTAATGTTACTAAACCAGTCGTCGGCTACATTGCTGGGGTCACGGCGCCTGCGGGTAAACGAATGGGCCACGCAGGGGCCATAATTTCCGGCGGGAAAGGCACAGCCGACGACAAGTTCGCCGCCCTGGAGTCTGCTGGCGTACACACCGTTCGCTCGCCGGCAGAACTGGGTTCTGCGATAAAGGCCGCTCTTTAGCGGCCGGCGTGGCCGGCGAAAAAAGCGAAAGCATCCGACCGCAACCAATCGAAATTAATCAGTCATGAGCGACCGTTTGCGATTAGGCCTCGCGCAGC
>CAWLAW010000590.1:0-2636 GCA_963854885.1 Gammaproteobacteria bacterium
GACCGTCCGGCGCGTTCCGCGATCATTTGGCCGGGCACCGAGAAGGCTGAGCGCGCAACTCCATGCGCGCGCACGTAACCTTGAGGACGATTAAAATTGGTACCCAAGCCCGAGATTGAAGCCATTACGCTCTACTGCAACCGGACCATCAGCGTCTTGCCACTGGCCATCGATCTTCAAGACGACTTGCGGGTGCGGCCAATAATTTAGCCCAACGGTAAACTGATCATAATCTTCAAAACGGTAGGCAGCGCCGCTGAGTCCATTGCGTTGTTCCCACTGTTGATAACGCATGAACACACCTATCTCTCCCGGCAGCACGGATGCCGTGGAGAACCGGTAAGCTGGTTCGACGTACCATCCATCTAAGGTATCCGCGCCAACCGCATCAGGATCGACCCCGGCAGCGCGATCGCCTTCAAGGTCCCAGCGCGCATATAGTGCGCGCAATCCGAACCCGGAGTTGTGCTTCCAATCAACGTGTGTCTCGAACAACCAAGCGTCGACATCTGCCGCGTCCGCCGTGCCGGTGTAATCAGACTGGTAATCAACGCTCGCCGCAATTTCTAGACCCGGGGTACCGTAATAAACGAGCCGGCCGAGAATGGCGAGATCTTGATCATCGGCTTGCGCAACTTTCAGTCGCCCGCTACGCGGACGAAACGCGCTGCTGCCGGAGGTGGGAATTACGAGTCCTGAATGAAGATAGACGTTATAAGCGAATCCGGGCATGAGTTGTCCCCATGCAGCAAGCGACGCCTCCCACCAAGTCGACGGGATAATTTCTGCTTCAACAGAATTACGCTCAACCCCGTAAAACGTGTTCGGTTCGTGGGTTAGATTGAGTAGTCCGATCGGTAATATATCGATACCAGCGCGCACATGATGTTTCGAGTTTAGATCGGCTTCCAACCAGGCTAGCTCGATTTCGACCTCACCCGGCTTGCCATCGCCGGCTAGGCTATGTTCAATTTCAATTTCTGAAGCGAAACGTAACCAGTCATTAAAGGTGTGGCTCGCGAATAGTACAAAGCGATGGAAATCAATGCGCTCAAGATCGTCGGCATCGCCATCGTAGCGCGTCGCGTTATCCTCGAGGTTGTTGTAATGCAACTCTCCGTAACCACCAATAGTCGTTCGCTCCGCCCAGCGACCCGCCGCGCCGCGTGCGCGATTGCTGATTGGTCCCCATCGGCCCGCGGCCGTGCCTACCGACCCCTTGGCTTGAGGGACGTTCGTGGTCGTCATTGCGCCATCTATCGGCGTATCGCTCGTAACCTGCTCAATTAGGTCGGCGGTCGCTTCGACCTTCGCGTCGATCTCCTCAACCTTCTCTGTTGTAGCGAGTGCACTAGAAGCCGCGGCATTAAACATTTCGATTGCCTTGTCCAGAGCCTCTCGGGTTTGGCGTAGTTCCGATTGCAGCGTATTTATCTGCTCTTGTTGTGCGTTTACTACCTCCTCAATCGCTTTTTGTGCAGCGAAGACTGGCGTGCTCGCCAACATTAAGATTAGTAGCGGATTTGCTATGGCTTTCATTCTGCTCGTGTCCTTATCGAATACGTTAAATAATAGACTAAGCGTTAATCGTAATGCGAATGATAATTATTATTAATAACTAAATGAATTAGTTCTGAGTGCGGACACCTAATACCATTATCTACTCGGAGTGAAACGAAGGTCCTTATGGGTGTCGTTGGTCTCGAGACATCGATTTTGAACTATCGTCGTGTTGCAAAAGACGATGTTTCTCGGCGTTTCGGAAGCGGCCGATACGTGGGAGAACCTGTCGAAACGAGCCGCCGATAAATTCGCTGGCGGCGCTAGTATCCAAATCCCCGACCTGTCCAGTATCGACATCCGATTTCAAATAGAAAGCTGTGAGTTCCCCGGCTATCCAATACAGGGGTAACGAATAAGTGAACCCGTACTGTTTAACATTGCGCGCGTTTTCCGGTGAGGTTGTGTACGTACCAGTGAATCGATGATCGCGATTCCACAAATTGTTGTATTGTGCGCCAACCGTTAACCGCGTGTTTCCAGTTTCGTCCGAGCCAATGTTGTTTAAGGTTGAAAATAGAATCCAGGGCCGGCTGTCTTTGACGACGATGAAAGCGTCGACGGCGTCTGGTTTCTCGCTTTCGCGCAGATTGATGTCGAGTTGCTTGGACGGATGGCGATTTGCCGCACTAAGAATTTTCGCGATTTCTTTGGTGTTTGGCACCATTCCCGGTCGCAGTTGGCGCACGCTACAGCGGATGTTTGCTTCGTTAAAGTGCTTGTTCTCAGTGATCTCAATGTCACCAAGCTTGTAGACCGACGTCTGTAGCCGAACGATGCCGCCATTTAGTTTTTACCGCGGCAAAATCGCCCGGTGAAACGAGAAGCCTCGGCTCGAGAATGCCTGTTCTAAAGCGTCTTTAGCCGCCAGCAAACCGTCCAGGCTATCGTATTCGCCGATAAAATCCGCCAAGACAGCGTTTGTTTCGCTTTCCATAAGCGGGTTGTCGCCTTCAACGATGAAACGCTCGACAACGATCGTAAAACTCGGGATCGCCTCATCCGCAGCGCTGGCTGCGCCGAATATCGCCAAAAGTAGAAAAATAACTGTTCGCATGTTGAATGCCCGAGGTGAT
>CAWLAW010000591.1:0-2633 GCA_963854885.1 Gammaproteobacteria bacterium
GCTGGTGTGATCGTGCCTATTGAGCTCGTCGAAGATAATAAAATTATTCTCAATATTGCCAACGGCGCCGTCGCGAACCTCTCGCTAGGCGACGATTTTATTTCTTTCAGCGCGCGCTTTTCCGGGGTGTCGCGCGAAATCTTTGTCCCAACACCAGCGGTCCGGGCGATTTACGCGCGCGAAAATGGCATTGGAATTGTGCTGCCGGAGGATGCCGAAGGATCGGAAATCGTGCCGGAAAGTGAACCGACCCCACCAACGAGGCCAAGTGGGCCAAACCTTAGAGTCGTGAAGTAGCTAGGTAACGTTGCATCGCAGCCCTATTTAATCTTTGTATTCGAATAGCTTCACGACCTTCTGTACACCACCAACCTGGCTAGCGGCAGTTGCCGCCGTTTGTGCATTGCTGCGATTTAATATTCCCATTAGATAGACGATTCCATTTTCCGTAACGACTTTTACTTTCGTCGCGTCGACCCCACTAAGGGTAAAAAGCTTAGTCTTGACCTTAGCGGTAACCAGGCTGTCACCACTGCGCGAAACCAAAGAGCTCGGCGCCGCGATTTGAATTTCGTCATAAACGTCCCTAACTTTCTCAAGCTTCGAAATAGTTGCTATCGCGGTCTCGCGCATTTGTTGAGTTGGCGCTTGACCAGTTACCAAGACAACTTGGTTATAGCTCGTAACGCTAAGGTTAGTATTTTCACGCAGATCGTTTTTGCCACGTATTGCTTCAATTGATTTAAGTTCTATCGCTTGATCCTCGATAAACGTACCGGTCGTGCGTTCGTCATGAGCGACAACGGCGCTTGTTGCGGCGCCGCCTACGAGTATGCCCGCGCATCCCGACATTAGCGATGTGGCGGCCAATGCACTGACGACAAAATAAGTTGAAATATTTTTCATTCTTGATGTCCCAACAAATGATCGTCGATCAAATCACAGAGGCAATGGATGATCATTAAATGTACTTCTTGGATCCTGGCAGTGGAGTTTGATGGTACGCGGATTTCTACGTCTCGGTCGCCTAAACTTCGTGCGGCCTCGCCGCCGTCACGGCCGCTGAGTAACACAACTCGAGCGTCTTGATCGTGGGCTGCATCGATAGCGTTGATGATATTGTTTGAGCCTCCGCTAGTGGAAATAGCGAGTACAACATCGCCCGGCCGACCAAGCGCACGGATTTGTTTAGCGAAGATGTCTGCAAACTGATAATCATTTGCGACGGAGGTCACTGTCGATGCGTCGGTGGTTAGAGCGAATGCCGCTAAGCCCGGTCTTTCTCGTTCAAATCGATTGAGCATCTCGGATGAAAAATGCTGTGCATCGGCAGCAGATCCGCCGTTACCACAACTCATAACCTTACAACTATCCATTAGGCAGGCTAGGATTACGTCCGATGCATCAACGATTTTTTGACCGAGCGCTACTGCAGACTCTGACTTCAAGGCGATGCTTTCGTTAAAAATTTTTTTTACGCGATCGAGCTGTTCCATGTTTCTTGTTTATCTTGATCCTAAATGTTTAATTTCGGTTGTGTAAGTGAAATCGCAATTCACGTCGAAAACGCGTCTCGAATCCAATCAAATGTTACCCGCCCGTTTTGCTGCGTAACACCCACGGCATCGAAGCGGCAATTCCGATTCGCTAGCTTAGGCTTCGTGGCCAGGTATTGCGTAGCTGCGCGGATCAGACGCTTTTGTTTGGCTGGCGTAATCGAAGCAAATGGCCCGCCGAAACGTGCATCGCGCCGGTACCTAACTTCGACAAATACGACGACCTCGCTATCTTCCATTATCAGATCGACTTCGCCCATTTTGCAGCGAAAGTTTCGTGCGAGCGTCTGTAGACCATTGTCGTGTAGTAACAGTTCCACGCGATGTTCGAATTCTGAGCCGACTACTGAGGGAATGATTTTTTTAAAACGTCGCGAGAATTCATCGATCGATGAGTCGCGGCGCGCCGGCGCTAAAACGTGCCCAAGTTAGGCGCCGCACTACTCGACCATTCTCGTCCATACTAAGCAGCCCAGTTGTTCCCGGAACGCGTAGGTCTGGTTGATGTCGCATCCGGGCTAAATACGGCAGAATTCGATAAGCATCGAGTCCGAGTGCAAATAGTCGCCCCGATCCGGGCGGACGGTCGGGCCAATTTGAAGTAAATAAATCCAAACTTGGCGCATCAGCCGCACCAAAAAGCCACGGCATATCGCCGAAATTCAGTCCGTCCAAATCTTGGTCGGCCGCGGGATTGGAAAGGCCGGAATAGGCGTGTGAGGTTGAATACATCGGCACCTCTTCGGCCCGAAAATAACGCAGTTGCGGCAGTAGTTGTCTGACCCCCAGCGGAAATCCGGCGAGGAATATCGCGTCAACATCCGCGCGTCGCCTTGGTTCAAACTCAATTTCGCGACGTAACAGGCGGCGTAAATCGGCGGCGCGCGCCTCACTCAAATCTACGTTTAGGGCGCCCTGAACGGAATTCGAATAGGTATTCTCGCCAGTGCCGTAAGTGACTTGGTCGAGAAGGATCCCCCCTTGAGTCTGCCAACGTTCGTTAAATCGTCCGATAATGCGCCGCCCCCACTGGGATTCAGGGCCGATTACGACGGCACGAACGTGACCGTCTGCCCG
>CAWLAW010000592.1:0-2630 GCA_963854885.1 Gammaproteobacteria bacterium
AAGAATAATACTCCATTGTTGATGCGCGACGCCGACAAGATCTAGGGCGCTCTCGGCGAAAAAATTCGCGTACTTAAATAATCCGAGTACCGCCAAATTTGCCCCTACTCCGAGCAAAATAACCCAGCGCTTATTGGCGCGTTCGTGAAATCGAACGATCCCCCAATTTAGCGCAATCATTGCAACGAGCAGTGGTACGAAGCGAGGATCCCACCACGCATAGAAACCAAGTGACGCGATGGTTAGGACCGATACTCGCGCGAGATATGATTGCGAAAACGCGTAGTAAGTGATCAAACTTAACGGCAAGAAAAGCAGCAAGAATGGTTGCGACGAAAATAGCATAGCGCGCACATCTTACACGCTGACGGTTATGCGGATCGGATTATCCGTTAGAAGATCTGCAGCTGCTACGATTCGTTTGCGTCTTTGCGCACGATTTAAATCGGCGACCGGTAAGTTCGGCCCGTTAGGGTTAGATATTTCGGACCGTGATTGCTAATGCGCGGGCCAATACAGGAACCTACTAGCGGCTAATTCTAACGACCGACACAATAATACGAAAACCCCAACTCTTCCATGCGAGCTCGCTCGTACACATTACGGAGGTCGACAAAAGTCGGGTTTTTCATCTTCGACTTTCCGCGCTGCATATCGATGCCCCTATAGACGTTCCACTCGGTTAATAACACCACCGCATCTGCGCCATCGAATACATCAAACTGATCATCACAAAAAATCACTTCGGCCGGTAATAGATTTCTCGCTTCCGACATTCCTTGCGGATCGTGAACTTTGATTATCGCGCCCTTTTCCAGCAGCGCCGGTAAAATCGATAGGGCGGGCGCATCCCGCATGTCGTCGGTTTCAGGCTTAAAAGTCAGACCCAGCACACCGATGGTTTTGTCGGTTTCGGATCCGCCTACGGCATGACGAATTTTCTTAATCATCCGTGCCTTTTGTGCTGCGTTCACTTCGATCACAGATTCGACGATACGACACGACGTGTCGTTTTCCTGAGCTATTCGAACCAACGCCTGGGTATCCTTTGGGAAACAGGATCCACCGTAACCGGGTCCAGGGTGTAAGAATTTCGACCCAATGCGTTTATCCATGCCCATACCTTTCGCGACCGCGTGAATGTCCGCTCCCACCGCTTCGCATAGCATCGACATTTCGTTGATAAAACTGATTTTTGTGGCGAGAAATGCGTTCGAAGCGTATTTGATGAGTTCCGCACTTTCTAGACCGGTGAATAGGATTGGAGCCTCGATTAGATTTAGCGGTCGATATAATTCGCGCAATAATTTCTCTGCGCGTTCCGCCTCAAGCCCGATTACGACTCGATCGGGTCGCATGAAATCTGATATCGCCGCGCCTTCCCTGAGAAACTCTGGGTTGGACGCGACGTCAAATTCCGCATCTGGATTCGCCTCGCTAATCACTCGGGCTACATTTCGAGCGGTACCCACCGGGACCGTCGATTTATCTACAATCACGGTATAATCGCGCAAATGCGGCGCCAGCTGCTTGGCGGCTTCGTAGACAAAACTGAGGTCGGCAAAACCGTCACCGCGGCGACTCGGCGTTCCAACTGCAATGAATATCAAGTCCGCCTCACCGGCAACGACGGCGAGATTGGTGGTGAAATTCAAGCGGCCTTCGCGAACATTCTTTGCCACAAGGTCGTCGAGGCCCGGTTCGTAGATTGGGATCTCGCCACGCGAGAGCTTGGCTACTTTCGTTTCATCTACGTCAACACAAGTCACGTTAGCGCCGAATTCCGCAAAACACGTACCTGACACGAGACCTACATAACCCGTGCCAATCAAAACTACATTCATCGGACTACAATCTCCAGTGCGTCATGTTCGATGGGCGCGTCGCGCGATCGAGCCTGGCCTTAACATCCATTACGATCCCCGCACCACCAGTCAAGCGTTTTGCAATGCCTGCCCAGCCGTCGGTTAGATACGCTTCATGCGGGACCGCCAATATTACCGCGTCGGCCGGTTTCAGCTGCTCGTCGTTAAGCAACTTAATCGCGTATTCTTTATGCGCCCCTTCAACGCTCGCATAGGGATCGTGAATTTGGACATCGATGCCATAGTCCTGCAACGCCACCACGATATCTATTACGCGGGTATTGCGCAGATCAGGCACATTTTCTTTGAACGTCAGCCCCAACACTGTCACGACGCTGTCTTTGATCACCATTCCTTCGTTAATCATTCGCTTAACGGTTTGGTTAGCGACGAATTCGCCCATGTCGTCGTTAATGCTACGTCCGGCCAGGATGACTTGAGGAATGTAGCCTACGATCTGCGCTTTGTGAGTCAAATAGTACGGGTCAACACCGATGCAGTGTCCGCCAACCAGACCGGGATCGAATTTTAAGAAATTCCATTTCGTTCCGGACGCGGCGAGAACATCCCGCGTATCGATGTCTAAGCGTTGGAAGATCAAGGCGAGTTCGTTCATTAGGGCGATGTTCAGATCTCGCTGGGTATTTTCGATAACCTTAGCTGCTTCAGCGACCTTAATTGTCGCGGCACGATGAACCCCGGCAGTGACGACACTTTCGTAAACTGTCGCGACGATTTCTAATATTTCCGCATTTTGACCTGACA
>CAWLAW010000593.1:0-2628 GCA_963854885.1 Gammaproteobacteria bacterium
GTCGGGTTGTTCTGAGACGCTAAGAATAAACTAATCGGGCCTAACATCGCACATTAACCGGAGACACTTGACTTCACAATTCTGGATAAATTGTGTTTTTATTTAATAAATACACCAATCGATAAGATGTGAATCAATTTCAGCGCTCTTTACCTGTGATGTTGTGGCGCGCTGGACGCTGTAATGCCCGCTTTTCTCACGGTATTTAAGGTGTTCGGGATTACCGAAAAACCCTGACGGATTCCGCGCGTTCTGTGGCAGGCTAACGGTTTCGATCTGTAAGCACTTGCATAGGCGACGCTGATACCCGGTCCGAGCCTGATTGATATCGCGGATCGGTGGGTCGGTGAAGTAGTCGCGAGCGTCGCGCGCTACTCCTCATCGCGCTAGAAATCTTACTTCATAGGCTTTGACGGCGTTCGATCCATGCTGGGAGATTATTAAATTTGAAACTCGTGTCCGCGTCGATCTCTTGCATTTCAAATGAAATGGCTAGCGGATGCTGTTCAAAATACGATCGCAAGTACTCGCATGCCGCTTCGTAAATCAACTCGCCGGCTTCCTGACGGACATCCAGATTGCGACCCTGACCGATGCGCGCGGTGATGTGAACAAACCCGTTGTCCGCGTGGCCGTCTGCTATTTCGTACAGGTCCCGGCGCGCAGCACGAGTCCGCGTCCCCTTCAAAGGAAATACGCCGCTCGCGATTGCGGCCTTGTGAACAGTCGATATAAGTTCGCCGATGTTCACGGTCGGCTCAAGATTGGCCGAATATTCAACGATAAAATGCGGCATGACCTCACCTCTGTGGAATTTGTGCTTCTAGGAACCTAGCTTAATTCGCGCCGTGGGGATCACGGTCGCGCTGATGGCAGTCAGCTAATCAACCGGCATCGCGCGACGGAATTCCTCTCGTTCTAGGCAAGCCTCATCGATATCGCACAAGCGTGGGAAATCGTCGAGTGGCAATTTAAACCGACGCGCTTGCTCCATTAACGGTGCTAAGCAAATATCGGCCAAGCACACTTGGTTATCTGAACTGTAGGTCGTTGGACCGCGTTCCGCAGTTAGCAGCAGTTCGAGCGCATCCAGACCATCTAACAACCAGTGGCGAAACCAAACACTTCGGGCATTTTTATCGGCTTTAAATGCATTGCGCAAATAAGCCAGTACGCGAAGATTAATTAGTGGCTGAATGTCGCACGCAATAATATGCGCGAATTGGCGAGCTCGCGCGCGCCGAATCGCGTCGCCCGGGAAAAATGTCGGTTCGGGATACTTCTCTTCCAGATACTCGAGAATGGCTATCGATTGACTTAACGTCACGTCGTTATCGCTGTAGGTGGGAACTAATCCCTGAGCATTCAATGCCCGGTAGTCCGGCAAATGCTGCTCACCGCCGTCTTTAACCAAAGAAACGGGGATGGACTGATAGTCGACGCGCTTCAAATTCAGCCCGATTCTAACCCGGTGTGACGCAACCGAGCGGTTAAATTCATGCAATTCGTACATCACACTTGTCCGTAAGTTCGGGAGGTAAATCTAACACGCCGCAGATGAGATCCCTGCTTTGCCACAGTCTTTGACAATTCCTCAACCCGTTTGTGCTGACTCGGTCACAGCTCGACGGTATTCGACTTCTATACTCAATAGCGTCGACGGAAATATTCTACTCGTACCAAGATTAAGTTAGCGGATCGACACAAGTCGGCTCGCTGTTGAAGTTAAAATCGAGGTTTCGACGAACGCATTAAAGCACCAGCTAGAGCAGCGTACAAATCACCGCGTCTCAAGGAATTTAAGAGTACGCAGAATAAACGTTGAAGTCGCGGGTCTGGTTATCCATACGAGCAACGTTTCACGTTAAGGTGCGCAACTCGTCTGTCCTGCTATGCGCGTCCCCGCACTCGAACGCCAAATTGCAACTCAACCGATCGAGTTCGTTCTGGAGCTCCCTACAGAGCGTGATATTACCGCTTACGCTAGCCTTCGGTATGCCTGTGAATGCGACGATGAATATTCGGTCGGCGTGCGATTCGATTCATTTCGCAACGGCGATGCCGCCGGTTGGTATTCTTATATTGATTCGGTTTTTAGTAGCCGCGCGACGGCCGTGTAGCGAAAGGGCAATCTAGATCAACCATCGAACAACGATTCGATGGCCCGCAGGAATTGCATAATGAGCCACGCATGTTAGCGTGTTGACATGCCGTTATTCGACAAAAGCGCACGCGGATAAGAACAGTGGGTTTAAAAGATCGTCGCGCAGCGCGCTATTCCCAGCAGGTCGCAGTGGATATTAACGGGTTGGAAATTGTCACGACAAATGTCGCCGCCGGCGGTGTCCAATTGTGCTGTCCAGAGATGCGTTACCGGGGGCTGGCGCAGGCAGAAAAAGATGGTCGACTGCGGGTCAAACTACGGATTCCTGGCACCATGACTTGGGCGGAGATTGTCGGAACGACCAGGTACTCCAATTTAGGCGGTGATGAGTACCTCATTGGATACCAATTTAATTTGTTTGCAGCGCAAGACGAATCTCTTTGGGCTGCTTACATTGAAACGCTAGTTAACGCTAAGCCCATTGATTAGCTCAGCCAGTCTCAGGCTGAACCACCGAAACATTC
>CAWLAW010000594.1:0-2624 GCA_963854885.1 Gammaproteobacteria bacterium
CCATATTCTTGGACTCAACACCCGACCGTGAGAAGTCTCAATGGCGCGCAGTGCATCACAATTTGTGTTTCGGACCAATTTCGGAGAATACCCAAATACCCGCGGTGCGTTTGTTGATCGCGGCACTTTGCACGCGTTGAGGACGCGTTTCATTGAGTTTTTCTATCACTGCTTCGGCGCTATCCGCTTGCGCTTCGTATAATGCCAAATACGGTAGCGGACATTTCGCGCCGGCTTCGTCGGTGAGCTGAAATCGCTGCGCGGACGTCCACCCGGTTGTGGCGATCACTTCTTCAAGATGAATATTTTCGTAATAGTCGTTAAATTCTTCGTCACGGCCTTCTGTCGGTTCGGTCAAAACAACCACCATATGCTTCATTGTTCGATCCTCCACTGTTTAGTCGTTCACACGGGTCACGGGTTTGGGTTCTAGTACGGGTCAATCCTTAGGCTTCGCGTAAGCGGCTGGTAGTCGATGACCTACTGTAGTAGTTCCATGCCCGCGGCCGTCATCACGGCGACCCCGGTTCTGATCGACGGCTCGTACTCAGGCGCAAAAAACGGCGAATGCAGCGACGGCAAGGCAGTTCCGGCGTCTCGTGATGCGGCGTATTTCTCTCTGTCCACCGCTCCAAGCCAGAAAATCATACTCGGAATTTTAGGCGCCACTTGTCCGTACCGACCAAAGTCCTCACCGCCCATTACCGGAGTCACCTCGATCACATTTTTTGCGCCGAGCGTACGTTTAAATATTTCGGCGAGGCGGTTAGTCAATGGCGGATCGTTATAGGTGACTGGAGTGAATTCGTCTTTGATTTCAACCGTTGGCATTTTATCCGCGGCGAGTCCGGCGGCCAAAGCCAGATTTTTAGCGATGCGCTGGATCCCCGCAATCATTTTTTCACGGACTTCTAACGTGTACGAACGCAAGGTCAACTGCATTGTGACTTCATCGGGAATGATGTTGTGCTTATGCCCGCCGTGAATAGAACCCACGGTTACCACCGCAGGCTCTAGCGGTGATAGTTCGCGACTCACCACGGTTTGCAGCGAGTTGATAATCTGCGCCGCCAATACAATCGGATCTTTTGTCGCGTGAGGGTATGCGCCATGCCCGCCCACCCCGTAGACGGTGATATCCACGGAATCGACATTAGCCAGAGCGGGGCCAGCAAGGTATCCGACTTTGCCAGCCGGGATCCCGGCGCTGACGTGTAGCGCGAGATTGTAATCGGGCCGTGGAAATTTCGTGAATAGTCCGTCTTCTAGCATTGCTTTCGCACCGGCGCCGCGTTCCTCCGCCGGCTGTGCGATCATAATTAATGTGCCGCGCCATTTATCACGCGAGTCGGCAAGTTGCCGTGCCGTTCCAACGAATACGGTCATATGTATATCGTGACCGCAAGCATGCATTACGGGCTTTTCTATCCCGTCAATGCTTTGTGCTATTACGGTACTCGCATAATCCAGGCCGGTTTGCTCCTTGACTGGCAATGCATCCATATCCGCACGGATGAGTAGCGTCGGCCCAGCTCCATTGACCAAAGTGCCGACGACCCCAGTGCCGCCGAAATTTCGCGTCACGCTGAAACCAAGCGCTTGTAACTCTTCCGCGATTCGCGCGGCTGTCTGCTCTTCTTTAAACGATAGCTCTGGGTTTTGGTGTAAGTGCAAATACAGGGATTTGAGGAAATCGAATTCCTTATCGTTGAGGTCGGCTAACGCGGCATTAATCGATAAGGTAAACAAAACCCCCAAGGTTAAAATAGTCTGCCGATTCATTTCACGCCCTTATCTATTACGACAAATTTGCTGACGAGTGTCCCGTCGATGACTGACGAGGTGGACACAAGACATCGTATCAGAGACCCGCTACGGTCTCGATCGCGTAAAAGAGCCACAGCCGGGCCCGGATAGGCCCAGTTGTACAAGGTCGGGGAGTCACCGATCTTGGATCGTTAGTTTCGTCGTGCCCGAGTGCGGCGAAACGGTCACAGACCGTGTCAGGAATTCAGTCGCCGCCGGTCTCGATGGTGCGTATCTGGACGTTCGCGAGCTACGCTAGAGTATCCGGGACTAATGCCAGTTTAGACCGTAGTGATCTGACTGTCAGAATCGACGTCGGCCACGCGGTGAAGTATCTGCGAGGCAAAAAAAAGGGCTGCATAAGCAGCCCTAAACGCTGGTGACAGGATGGGACCTGTCCTTACTTACCCACTGAGGTAACCGGTTTGGCTCGCGCCAAATAATTTCGCCCTTTGCTAGTCAAGAATCCGTCTTCGCTAACTAACCCTAGGTTGACAGCGTCTCGCAAGACACAAGAATTCATTGACTTAGGTAGATAGATGAGACCATCGCCGTAACGACTTGCGAGCAACTTCTCGAACGGTTGACTCGATTGATTCAGCATGTCCCTCATTTACCCTAAGTGTTTGATTGTGTGTTCCAAACGGTCTATCGGCGAGTCTAAATTTCTAAATAAACTCGCCTGCTTAGGTAATTAGAATACTTTAATAATTTAACTTGTCAACTATATACTTTAAATTATTGTTTAATATAATTATTAAATCACATTTAGTTCAAACTCTAGAAGTTCGAGGCGTTGGAAATGGCAAGCCGAAAAA
>CAWLAW010000595.1:0-2623 GCA_963854885.1 Gammaproteobacteria bacterium
TTTCTCTAAACCACGCGTACGGATCCGGGCTTTCCATTTCCAAACAAAAAAGAAACGTCGGCGGCATCAAAATCGAAGCGTGTCCAGCTTCTTGGGCCGCGGCCTCGTCGAAGTAGATAGGATCGGTCTCGCCTATCGCTTTGGCAAAAAGTCGCAACCGTCCTTTCTCGACATCGGCGTCGAATGGTTTCGATTGAGATCCAATAAATTTTCTATCGATCGTCACAAATCGGCACTCCTATCTTTCGTGCAGCTAGAAGACATCGTAACATTACGCGCACACCTTTTGAGATCAGTTCATGAAGCTAGAAGACAATCGCAAGCCCACAGGAAACAGAGTGCTCCAAGGCGTTAAGGTTCTCGACCTCACGTGCGTGATTTCTGGACCCTACTGTACGCGAATGATGGCTGATTTGGGCGCCGAGGTGCTTAAAATTGAACCGCCTGGCGGCGAGCTATTGCGCTCAGCGCCGCCTCATCGAAACGGCGCGAGCAAGCTTTTCGGCCAGCTCAACGCCGGCAAACGGTGCGTCACCCTGGACTTAAAAACCCCAGCTGCTGTCGCCGTGGTCAAGCGGCTTGCCGCCGATTCCGACGTCGTCGTCGAGAACTTCTCGCCAGGAGTGATGCAACGCCTAGGACTCGATTATCCTAGTTTACGTGAAGTTAATGAGTCACTGATCATGTGCTCTATTTCTGGGTTTGGACAAACCGGTCCGGACGCGCACCGCCCGGCTTTCGCGCCGATCGTACAAGCCTGGAGTGGCTACGATGCCGTGACCTTGCACTATCAACCGGGCATCGAGAAACCACTCAACATGGGTCTCCCAGTAGCGGACAATGTCGCTTCCTTACAAGCATTCGGTGCGATTAGTGCGGCGCTGTACTATCGCGAAAAAACTGGGGTCGGCCAATACATCGATATCGCGATGTTCGACGCGCTGCTTGGCACGATGCAAAAAGATTTCCAAGTCATTCTTGAACCGAATACATTTGACCGAATCTATGGCCCGCTCGAAACGACAGACGGCTTTATTCTGATGATGCTGGTTAGCCCACGCCATTTCGCGTCCTTGGCCGATTTGATCGGTCAATCAGAATTAAAAAGCGACCCACGATTCTCCACGACCATCGAAAGACTCGCAAATTATGCCGAACTTACCGCGATTGCCGGCAGCTGGGTTAAAACTCGCTCCACCGACGAAGTTCTTGAAGCCCTACAGGATAATCATATCCCGGTCGGCCGATACCGAGAATTAGCTGAGACGATCGATGATCCGCAACTCTTACATCGAAACATGATCACCGAAACGAACGACGCCGGTGGTCCGTTACCCGTACCGAATAGTCCTTTTCTATTTTCCGAAACTCAAGCCGCCGTGCAGCCATGGGTGGCTGCGGTCGGCGAGCACAACGACGCTATATTCCGGGACGAATTAGGTCTTGATCCGAGCACCCTGGCCGACTCGTAGCCAGCCGAACTATTCCGCGCGTAGCGCGTCGACCGGATTCATTTTCGCAGCCTTTAACGCCGGGACTAGACCGGCCACCAGCCCTATCGCGCTCGCCATCACTAACGCACCAAGTACGTACGTCCAAGCAAATGCGACCGGAAATGCAGGGGCAAACCACTTCAGCGCTTGAACTAGAGCAATCGCGCCCCCCGTTCCGACCAATCCGCCGCACGCGCCCAGCAGCGCCGATTCGACGAGAAACAGAATTCCGATTTGCGCACGCGGCGCGCCGATTGCGCGAAACAATCCGATTTCAGAGGTCCGCTCCGCAACGGCGATGGTCATGATTGTTGTGATGCCTACAGCGCCGACAATTAGTGAAATTCCACCGATAGCAGCAACGCCCAGTGTTAAGAGTTGCAATACTGAGTCCAGTACGGACAACATTTTCTCTTGCGTCTTTATCGTGAAATCTTCTTGGCCATGTCTTGCAAGCAACACACGGTGGAGCGCTCGCGCAACGCTGTCGGCACTTTCGTCTTCGCGATAGATAACATCGATTTCCATCACCCCTTCGCGGTTAAACAACTCCGTTGCTTTACCGGTCGGGACGAATACCGTGTCATCCAAATCGAAACCCAACATTTGACCTTTCGATTCCATGACACCGACCACTCGAAATCGATCACCACCGATTTGAATTCGAGCGCCAAGCGGATTCTTGCTGCCGAACAATTCGCTGCGCATGCGCGATCCCAGCACGGCGAACGAGCGAGAACTCTCAAATGGGTCGTTCGGCAGAAACGAACCGGCAGCGATATCCATTTGCCAGACTGCTGGCATATCAGCTCCAACCCCGATAATCGTCGTGCGTCGATGCTTTTTACCAAACTCGACCCGGGCATTGCCTTGTACGACTGGTACAACAGCCTGTACCGAATTTACCCGCAGCAACGCCACCGCATCATCAGTTGTTAGGTGGCGAACACTCGATATTGTGGCGCCAGAAACACCAAACGTGGATGTTTTGCCCGGGGTGACAGCAATGATATTTGTGCCGAATTGCGTAAATTCCCCCATCACGAACTGACGAACGCCCTCTCCGAGCGCGGTCAACAACACCACGGCGGCGACGCCTACCGCGATGCCGAGAACGGTTAAGACTGAAC
>CAWLAW010000596.1:0-2618 GCA_963854885.1 Gammaproteobacteria bacterium
TCGAGTATTTGTCCGGCTTTGGCAATGAACACGCCAGCGAGGCGCTTCCGAATACCTTACCCGAGGGACAGTTTTCTCCGCAGCACGTGGCGCACGGCCTTTACGCGGAAAAATTCTCGACGAGCTCGTTCACCGCGCCACGCGCGCGAAATCGACGCACGTGGTTCTATCGGATCCGACCGTCCGTAGTGCATGGCCGGTACGAAGAAATTAACCATCCGGGTATTGCCAGTGCACCACTAAAGAATGTTGAGGTGCCGCCGGTTCAGCTGCGCTGGGATCCGTACCCGATCCCCCCGGCGACGACGGATTTTGTCGACGGTTTGCTTACGATTGCCGTTAACGGATCACTCGCTCAGCAAATTGGCATGGCCGTTCATGTGTATTTGGCAAATGCTTCGATGGATGGTCGGTATTTTCTAAACGCCGACGGAGAGTTGTTGATCGTGCCCCAGATGGGCGCACTCACTGCGGTTACTGAATGTGGAATTTTGCACGTTGTTGCCGGTGAAATTTGTGTCATACCTCGCGGCATGAAGTTTCGCATAGCGTTGCCCGACGGTAAGAGTCGAGGCTATATCTGTGAAAACTACGGCTCGCCGTTGGAGCTTCCCGAACGCGGTCCAGTGGGGTCGGATGGCTTTGCAAACGATCGGGATTTTCTTGCGCCGGTAGCCAGCTTTGAAGATATCGAAGGCGACTTTACGTTGACGTGCAAATTCATGGGTCGCTTATATGACGCGCCGATATCTCATTCACCGCTTGACGTGGTGGGGTGGGTCGGCACCTCGGTGCCCTATAAATACGATCTGAACCGGTTTATGGCAATTGGATCGGTGAGTTACGACCATCCAGATCCGTCTATCTATACAGTTCTGACATCACCTTCGGAAACTGCCGGGGTCGCCAATATAGATTTCGTTATTTTTCCGCCGCGCTGGTCGGTTGCGGAGAATACGTTCAGGCCGCCGTGGTTTCACCGTAATTTCATGAGTGAGTTCATGGGGCTTATAGTCGGCCAATATGACGGCAAGAAAGCGGGGTTTGAACCCGGCGGTATGAGCTTACACAACAGTATGGTGCCGCATGGACCGGACGCGGCAGTTTTTACCGCGGCGACTACGGGCGAGCTTGCGCCAGCAAAGATCGACGGTTCCATGGCATTTATGTTCGAGTCCCGCTACGTTATTCAGCCTACCGAGGCGGCCTTTGAATCGCCGATGTTGCAAGCAAATTATGCCGATTGTTGGCAAGGTTTAGGCCGCAATTTCAAACGATAAATTCGTTGCATAGAAAGCAACTTAGTCAAGTAATTAGAGTGCTCTAAAAGCGAAGCGGTAGATTCATAAGGCCGCTGAATCGCGCGCACTGAGCACCGATCGGCTCGCTTAAACGCGCAGAGGTAGGGTTGTAAACCCCCTGAATCGGGCGCGCTGTGCGCGGATCGCTTCGCCGTCCATTCGTAGGTTCGGAAAACGTTGTAATAGCAACTTGATTGCGACCCGCGCTTCAAGCCTAGCGACGGCCATGCCGGCGCAAGTGTGTATCCCACCGGCAAACGCGAGATGCGGATTTATTTCGCGTGTGACGTCTAATTTATCGGGATCGGTGAACACATCGGGATCACGGTTTGCTGCGCCGATGCCAAGTGTTAGCGTCGTACCTGCCGGTAAGTGAATATCATCGAAACTGACATCGGCCGTCGTCACCCGGTTACCAAGTTGAACAGGCGCTTCAAAACGCAAGAATTCCTCAATTGCCGTGTCGATCAAGGAAAAATCAGATCTCAGCTGAGTACAGGCGTCAGGATCGCTCAGCAAGGCATGGGTTCCATTACCGATGAGGTTCGTGGTCGTTTCGTGTCCCGCGTTGAGCAAGAAAATGCACTGGTGGTAGACCTGCTTTTCAGACAATTCGAACCCATCGGATTCCCAGCGCAATAGACGCGAAATGATGTCATCACGATCGGGGTTCTGGCGTCGTTCGGCGATCAGAATGCGCAAAAATTCAACGAATTCGGTGACTGCAGCGTTGCCTGCTTGCAGTCGTTGTTCGTCAATTCCGAATTCTAATGCGCCCAAAATCGAGCTAGACCAAGCGCGCAACGGGCCGCGATCCTGCCGATCAATATCAAGTAGATTACCGATCACTTCGATCGGTATCACGCTGGCGAAATCATCCATCAGATTGAATGTCTGTTGCGCCGCGAGTTGATCTAAAAGCTGCTCAACGAGCGTGACTAAATCCCGTTCCATTGCCGCGACTGCGCGTGGCGCAAGCGCCTTGCCAATAGCTTTGCGAACATGGGTGTGGAGCGGCGGATCGTTAAATACGAGGCTCGTTGTATGATGTTCATACAGCGGACTAATGCCAAACCGCGGTAGAAATTGCGCTTCTTTGGCCGAGCTAAATGTTTTCGGATCGCGATAGACGCGATTGAGGTCGCGGTGCCGAGTCAAAAATACGGTCCCGTCGGGACAAAGATGAACGGGCGATAGTTCGCGGAGCGCTCTGAAGCTGGGATACGGATTGTCGTAAAACGCGGCGTTAAAGCGTCGCGGGTCGAAGGATTCGACGAGTTGTTGCGCGGTTTGATTCGCTTGCGGCATGAGGCTTAA
>CAWLAW010000597.1:0-2617 GCA_963854885.1 Gammaproteobacteria bacterium
TACTCGGGCGAAGACCGTTTGATAAAGGTGTGGCGGGAGAGCGTTGAGCGGGTTATGGAAGTCCCATTCGATGTGATTGGGGACAGACCGCACCCTTACGCACATCCGAAGAAACCCGGCCAGCGCGATCATCGAAATCGCTAGTCGAGTCGATTGTTCGTGCGCAAGCTCACGCTCTCTTTGATTAAGCGAGCGGCTATCTGTCGCCTTTCAATACATCGTCGAGCGCTAGTTCGAGTCGTGCACAAATTTCATCGATTTCATCAGCTTGAACAATCAGCGGCGGCGCGAGCACTAAGCTACGCCCGGCAGGACGGCCAACGACCCCTCGATCTAATAACGCGCTATAGACTTCAAGCGATTTTTCTTCCGCATCATTATTCGTGGGGTCGTCGTTATTGTCCCGCTTCAGAAAATCAATGCCCGCGCCTAAGCCGCAGTGACGCACATCGCCGACTAACGGATGGTCGGCGATGCGCGCTAGTCGGTTCGCGAAAATTTGTCCCATGGCATTCGCGTGGTCTATCAAGTTTTCGCGTTCGATAATTTCTAGCACTTTTAACGCGGCGGCGGCACCAACTGGGTGTGCAGAGAATGTTCCAGCGTGCGCTAAGGTGCCAAACCGTTCGGATCCAAGTTCCAAATCTTGGTACAACTCTTCACCAATCGCGATCGCAGATAAGGGAAAGTAGCCGGAGGTGATCGCCTTTGCCACCGTTACGTGATTCGGCTTCAGGTCAAACGTTTCACAGCCGAATAGCGATCCTGTTCGACCAAACCCAGTGACAACTTCATCAGCTACAAAATCAATACTAAATTCATCGAGCACTGCTGACATCGTCGGAAAATATTCTCTCGGTGGTAATTTAAAACCTGCCGAAAAGCTGATCGGCTCGGCGAAGAATGCCGCAACACTATTCTCAGGCTCGCTTTCAATTAATTTCCGCAATTCACTACCCAAGCGCTCAGCATACTCGGCTGTCGATTGGCCAGGCTCTCGATCGCCGTGATAATCGGGTTGTGATACGTGGCGAAACCCTTCTATTGGTAAACCAAATTCTTCGTGGTGTCCGCCAGTTAAACTCGCCGATGCCAGCGTCCCGCCGTGATAGCTTCCATGGCGACCGATTATTGTGCGACGTCCCGGTTCGTCCCGAGCAACCGCGCCGAAGCGTAACATTTTGATCAGGAAGTCTATTGCTTCGGAGCCCGTTGAAGCGAATAAAATGTGCGCGTTGTCGACCGGTAGGATATCGATCAAGCGCTCAGCTAAATCAAGTGATGTTTTCGAAGTGCGGTTTAATCCCGAAACAAAAAATGGAAGCTCGCGGTATTGCTTTTCAATGGCATCGATTAATTCGTCATTTTGGTAACCGAGTGAGGCGACATAAAACGATGAGGTTGCTTCGATGTACTCGCGACCATCCGTATCAAAGACCTTAATTCCTTTGCCGTAATCGACAAAACGAGTCTTCTTATTGGTGTTATCCGCGACTTTTTGAAAACCGAGAATGAGTGGTAAGCGTTCGTCCTCATTGATCACGAGCTCTGAGACAGCCATGAATTCCCTCCTCTTCTATTACCAAACCTGGATCATCGCGCTTGCTCGCCAAGTGCGAGCTGTGCACGCTGCTCATTCGTTGCAGATATATCCACGACAAGCGATTCATTATCTGCCTCGCCTTTGAAGACGACCCCATAAATGTCGCGTGCGCAACTAAGCGAAACATAACGCTCTAGGACGTCGTCAAGTACGCGCTCCGGTTCGCGGTCCAAGGGATCTCCATAACCGCCGCCGGCAAGTTCGAGACCGGTCAACCAAGATCCAGCCTCGAGTTCAATAGCGCCGACACTGGGTGCGCGGGTCGTATTGCCTTGAGCGTCAATCACGTGCATCTCACCGGTATTCCCATTCAATCCACCGCGAACGCCACGTGCTGGATTTACCTGGCCATCGGCAGCAAAGACGACCGTCATCGGATGATGACTAGGGCCGTAAGTTACTCGCGCACCGGGCGCGCCACGATTGCGACCCGCGCCCATGCTGTCCTCGCTTAAGCGGATTTCGCGGTAAATAATCGGGTAGGTTAACTCGCTAATCTCGAGGCTATCGCGGTACATCAGTCCCGCGACGACCGGCAAACCGTAAGTAATCCATCCATCACACTCAGGACTCGCTGGTCCGCCGTTGTTGCCCAAAATGAGCTGATTTACATAGGCATGATCGCCGTGGCGTGCATCCTTTCCAGATATGACGCTAAACCCAGCACCCATTCCGAGTCCGCCTTCGGCGAGTCCATAGCCTTCCCCTAAGTCGGAAAACCCGGATTGCACGGCATTTAGCAGGCGATCAGATAGATTCGTCGTTGCGACCGAACAACTATGCGGAAATTTGGGGATCCCAATCGCCGCGCCTTCGCGTAATTTCATGTTGATACAACGGTACGAGCCACCGTTGCGTGGGATATCTGACGGTAGACAATTAAATACCCCCGCCACGGAGTTACTGATCGAGCACGCCTCCGACAAATTGAGGCCATTGTCCATGTTGTCGATATTATTCGTTAGATCGATTTCTATGATCCCGTCATTCGGATCGATGGTTAATTTTACGTTG
>CAWLAW010000598.1:0-2615 GCA_963854885.1 Gammaproteobacteria bacterium
AATGAAGTTTTCATCAGACGGCTCTTTCCTGATGACTTGGGGCTCTACCGGCAAGGAAAACGGAGAGTTCCGCGATCCACATGCGTTGGCAATGGATTCCACAGGCCGACTTTTTATTGGTGATCGCGGCAACAGCCGCCTGCAGATTTTTGATCAGGACGGCAATCACCTCGAAACCTGGACTCAATTTGGACGGCCAAGCGGGTTGTTTATTGATCACAATGACATCTTGTATGCGGCTGATTCAGAATCCAATACAACCTGGGGTGCTAATCGTGGCTACGCACGCGGTATTTACATTGGTAGCGCGTTCGATGGCTGGGTAACAATGCATATTCCCGATCCCAATTCCGATCCTGACAATGCCGGAACCACTGCTGCAGAAGGTGTTGCGGTCGACCTGGATGGCAATATTTACGGCGCGGAAGTCGGGCCGGAACAAGTCGTCAAATACACACGACGGTGGTAAACAAACAGCCGGGGTCAGAGTAATACTAAGCCCCCCCAATTCGCCTGCTTTGTCAAAAGAATAGTCGGCGATGATCGCGAATTGATCTTTAGCGCTTAATTAAAAGCCACTGCGACGCTGAAACGGCGCTCGGCGATCAACACGAGGCTAAGCAAGAACAGGCCTTCCTGTGTTGGGTGAGTTCATATGCTGGGACACCGTTTTATATTATGGATCACTCCTAGCCCCCCATCATCCCTGTTCGTTAGAATTCCTACCCAGTTAGCTGCACAACTGGCATCGCGTGGGCTTGTTCGATCTTTTGCTGATCAGCGATCCAGTAACTCTCTAGCACCCGTATTTCATTCATTGGAGGATTCCGATGACATACTTGATGGACTTAAACCACTATGGCGAAACTGATCAGTATTTATTGGCGCGATATTCCCGCGCAAGTCGTTGCCCGCATAGGTCGAACCAATATAAAGAAGGAATTACACCCACGATTTGCGAAGGCTATCGATCGAGCGGCAATGCGAGCGGGCCGTGGCTCCAGCGACGCGTATCTTGAAGATTGGAAACGCCACTCAGAAATGATCGAAGGCGACCCAGAAGAGCTGGTCGCCACACGAGTCGCCGAACTCGAAAGTCAGTTTAACGATGAGTATCTGGAAGCAGTGGTCAAAGCAGGTGGACTCAAGGAAGCGGTAAAATCCGCTGCAAGTGAATAGACAACTGACAAACGCCGTGACCGTCAGCCGCACCCAAACTAACGAGAGCCCAAATCGTGACTGACTCAACTGATCCGCTGATCGTTTTTTCACCGACGGGAAAGCGCGGGCGCTTTCCCGTCGGCACGCAGATCTTGCAAGCAGCGAGAAGCCTCGGCGTCGATGTTGACTCTGTTTGTGGCGGACGCGCGCTGTGCGGACGTTGCAAAGTCGTCATAACCGAAGGGGCATTACCGAAGCACGGCATCGACTCCACGCTTGCCAACCTATCAGCGCCAGGCGAAACCGAGTCGCGCTATCGGGATCGACGCAAGCTGCAACCAACACATCGGCTTAGCTGTCAGGCCACGTTGCTTGGCGATATCGCAATCGATGTTCCTTTGGGCAGCCAGGTACATCGGCAGGTGGTCCGCAAGAAACACGAAGCTCATGACATCGAGATCAATCCGCCGGCGCATTCGTATTTCGTCGAGGTTCAACAACCCGATATGCATGACCCTAGCGGCGACGCCGAACGACTCATCGCCGCACTCAAACGAGATTGGGAACTGGACAATCTGAGCATCGCATTCCCCGCACTACAAACATTGCAAACAGTTTTACGAGCGGGCGATTGGCAGGTAACCGCCGCGGTTAGAAACAACTCGGAAATAATCGCCGTTTGGCCTGGCCTCAAAACAAAACTACATGGCATCTCGATCGATGTCGGTTCGACGACTATTGCCGCCCATTTGTGCGACCTCAGCAGTGGCGAAGTTTTAAGCAGCGCCGGTCAGATGAATCCCCAAATTCGTTTTGGCGAAGACCTGATGAGTCGCGTGTCTTACATCATGATGAATTCCGGCGGCGAGAAAAAACTCATTGCCGTTGTTCGTGAAGCGCTTAACGATCTGATAGGAGAAGTAGCTCGGGATGCCGGGCTTGAACGCATTGACGTCGTTGAGCTAACGGTTGTTGGCAACCCGATCATGATGCATTTGTTATTCGGCCTAAACCCGGTCGAACTTGGTATGGCGCCATTCGCGCTCGCAAGTGATGCGTCAATGACAATGCCTGCCAGAGACATCGGCCTGGAGATAAACCCTGGCGGTTATATTTACGGCCTACCCTGTATCGCGGGTCACGTCGGAGCAGATACAGCGGGAGTACTGTTAGCGGAAGCACCGTACGAACGTAACGAAATCTCATTAATCGTAGACGTTGGAACGAACGCCGAGATGTTACTCGGCAACCGAGAACGACTATTGGCAGCATCAAGTCCGACGGGCCCCGCATTCGAGGGCGCGCAAATCAGTGCGGGACAGCGCGCAGCGCCGGGAGCCATTGAGCGTGTTCGTATTGATCCTGACACGCTGGAACCGAAGTATCAGATTATCGGTTGTAAGCTGTGGTCCGATGACCCGGGATTTGCCGACGCGATTCCGGCCTGCGGTGTG
>CAWLAW010000599.1:0-2613 GCA_963854885.1 Gammaproteobacteria bacterium
GCTAGTCGGTCGATTCGATAATTACCATCGGCAGAAGCAAATACCGTCGTCGTGATCTTGCTCAGCGTGCTTGCTGCCGTCACCATCGCGCCGCGAACGGGTTGCCCGTCGGCCGTGATCGTGCCGGAAATAACGCCGTCGGTGGACCAGCTGGGTGCGGACAACGTCAAACAGAATATGAGCACTGACGCTCTGTACTTACACTCTAAATTCGCCATTCGAACCAACCCTGTTGAATAATCATGGCGCACATTGTGGCGTATTTTTCAGTCGCTGGGGACCTGTCATCGCTTGTTCGTAGGTAAATCTAAGTGACCCACGAATTGTTCTCTCCGAGCCGGAAATCGAGTATATCTTCTGAGACCCGGCTATGATTGCCCGAAGCGCAGTTTTTAGATCTCAGTCAAGGTACCGCCATGAGTTGTATATTCGTTCAGTTGTGTTGCCATCCCGGCAAAGCTTACCAAGTGGCAAATTCGCTATTCGAACGCGAGATCGCTTCTGAACTCTACTCCACGAGCGGTGAATTCGATCTGTTAATGAAGCTCTACGTCCCCGAAGACGACGATATGGGAAAGTTTATTAACGACAATATCCTCGATATAGAAGGAATTTCGCGCTCGCAAACAACCCTGACGTTCAAGGCATTCTGAGGAACTGTTGGTCAACAGCGGGCTCAAAGTTTCGCTAAAAATCAGTAATATTTCGGCCGGGAGTGTTTACCTCATATGAACGCTGCAGTTCTCGCTAGAGAATGTTTGGTCTGTAATACGGCATTCACCGGAGTGCTCGGCGGATTGTCCCGAATTGGCGGCGTGCGACGAGGGGCCGGAAACCCTAATTTATGCCCATCAAATTATGATGGCGAGCATGCCGGTAATGGATTAACTGCGCACCGAAGCTATCCAATAATGATAGCTTCAACACGCGAATAACAACCGTGAGTTAGTCGCCGCTCAAGCGCTAGCTAGTTAGCGTCCGATTCAACGCAACCTGCTACCGAGCTAGTAGCCCGTCGACCAATCGACCCGATTCTCGAGCGGTTCGTCATTTAAAAACCGGCGCAAGTTCTCGCAAAATAGTTCGGTGGAACGGCGCCGGGATTCATCCGTATGCGCCGACGTATGGGGAGTAATGAGGATCTTCGGGTGCTGCCACAGCCGAGGCGGCGGAGGCGCTTCGAATTCGCCGACAAAAACGTCCAATACGGCGCCGCGCAAATGTCCCGTATCCAAGGCTGCGATCAACGCCGATTCGCTAATTATTTCCCCGCGCGCGACGTTAACAAGTACTGCATGCTTTTTCATTGCCGAAAAGGCTTGCTCATCAAACAGATCGGTCGTTTCATCCGTCCATTGACAACTCACGACGACGTAGTCCGCTTCACTAAGAAATTCGAGAAGCGATTCCGGCCCACCGATCCGGTCGAAGTCCGGATCCTCAAGATCTACCGGCGTTGCGCCTCGAGTACCAAACGTTCGCATACCGAATGCTCGGCCTAGGCGAGCAACTTCGCGCCCAATGCCGCCTGCCCCGACGACGCATAAGGTCTTTTTCTCGACGGAGCGCACGCCGTATATCGACCGATCGAAAAAACCCCGATCACGATCGACAATGGCCCGGTCGAACCCTTTCCCAAAATGTAAAAACCCCGCGATCGTATATTCTGCGATTGCTGTCGTTTCTCCGTATCCGCGCGAAGTGGTAACGATTACCTCGGAGTCCCACAAATCGCCACGGCGCAAATTGCTCGCGCCAGCCGGTGTTTGGTGCATCCATTTCAAGCGTGGTGAGCGCGCGCAAAGATCGAGCGGAAACGGGAATCCGGCAATAATGATGTCGGCGCGGCAAAGTAAATCGTCGCGCTCGGCACGAGTACCGACCCCGTCTCCAGACACGTATCGATCGACCGTTACTGGTGGCCAAGACTCTCGATATTCGTCCACAAACCAGCCACCAGCCTCGAACAACTCGATACTATTGTCGATATTGCGAATCGCCATCGTTTCTTTTGACGACAGTCGGACTAAACTAACGACTATTGGCATCCGTTTGATTGGCTTATCTGCATGAATCGCACTCTCGACTCCAGCGCACATTGAATTCAAGGATAGAACTCAACGCGCTAATGATTGCGGCAATTGTTGAACGCAAGCTTTGTCATCGTTAGGGTTTACGTATGTTATGCCACTGTGCGGCGCGTTCGATAATCTGCATTGTAATGTTCACGTAATCTAGTGTCACAAAACATAGAACAAACTGCGAATCGAGCTATTATCGTCTACGACGGAGTTTGTCACTTATGTAATGGCTCACTCAATTTTGTTCTGCGTCATCAACGCGCCAATAACGCTTTCTATTTCGTGCCCTTCCAAAGCGACCAAGGTCGTTACATATGCGAGCACTTTTCCATCTCCCCTAACGATCTGTCAACTTTTCTCTATGTCTCGAACGGCGGGGTTGCGACTCGATCCGATGCCTGGCTACGAATAATGGCTCAACTAGCAGTGCCCTATAACGTGTTTGCGCGCTTGACGCGAATCATTCCTGGGCGCATCAGGGATTATGTATACGACGCTATCGGCGAACGTCGTTACCGATGGTTTGGGCAAT
>CAWLAW010000600.1:0-2611 GCA_963854885.1 Gammaproteobacteria bacterium
CAAATCGGCCACAAAGCGCACTTCGCTTCGGCGCCTGTTAGACCCGCCGTACGATTAGTTTTTGAGGTGCCCGGCCAGCGTCTGGGCGCTGTACTGGTCGCGATAAATCCCGCGGGATTGTAGCTCAGGGATCAATAAATCCACCAAGTCGGCGTAATAATCTGGCGCATAATATGGCGGCGACATTTGGAAACCGTGCCCACCGCCCGCATCGAGGAAATGCTCCATCGCGTCGGCCACTTGCGCCGGAGTACCAACGAATGGGCTTTTCTCACTGCCTGCCATGTAAGTTTTCGCAATCTCTCGTAAACTGATCATCGGATCGCGCTTTTGATACATTTCAAATAAACCGCGGGTTCCCGGAATATTAAGATCCGTAGTCGGCGCGTCGAGATCGGCGCCGCTCAAATCGACATCCCAATGCGCTGACATTTGTGCAATTGATGCCTCAAACGGGATCCGTTCGCGGATCTCTTGAAACCGTTCGTATGCCTCGGCTGAGGTGTCGGCAACAATGGGTTGTGCCGCCCAAAAGATCGGGACACTAGCCGGATCGCGACCTTCGTTTTCGAGCCGATCGGCGATGTCGTCGGTAAACGCGCGCATTTGTTCGGTTCCCCGCGCTGCACTGAATACGCCTTGGGCATGGCGTGCAGCAAATGCACGACCACGATCGGATTGGCCGGCCTGAAATAAATAGGGCCTGCGGCGCGGCGACGGGATCACAGTGAACGGCCCTTCGGTTTGATAGAACTTACCGTTAAATGCCGCGCGATGAACTTTTGCCGGATCGGCGAAAATTTTCTCGTCCATATCCATCACGACAGCGTCGTCGTCCCAGCTATCCCACAGCGCATAGCAGGCATCCATATACTCGTCGGCAATATCATATCGGGTGTCGTGCTCGGGTAGTTCAGCGCGACCAAAATTTCGCGCTTCGACGCTGGATATAGACGAGACAATGTTCCATCCGATTCTGCCTTCAGTCAGATGGTCGAGCGTCGCTAATGTGCGAGCGAGTAAAAACGGCGGATAAAACGTCGTCGACATCGTTACCGCGAAACCCAGGCGCTCAACGATCGCGGACAAGTAGGTGACTAACGCGACCGGATCGTGGCACGGAAACTGAATGGCATAGCGAATTTGATCTTGCGTGCGACCCCCGCCGAGACTATCTGCTAGGAATAGCATATCGAAATGACCGCGCTCTAGGGTCCGCGATACAGATTTCCAATAGCCACTCTCGTGCCAGCGGTGCAGCTTCTTGTCGGATCGGTAAATCCATGACAGCGGTGTATGCGGTGCCGGCGCAAATAACATAAAAGCCGACAAGTGGATCGACTTCGACACGCGCTTAAGTCTCCAACAAATGCGTCATAATCATCTGCCCTTGACGCAAATGAGTCACCGCCTACCAGAGTCCATATTTCTGAACTTCGGCGCGACCGACAACCATGTGATGAACTTCATCCGGGCCATCGGCGAAACGTAAATGGCGCAAGTCTGCGTACATTTCGGCGAGCGGCGTCCATTGCGATAGTCCGGCTGCGCCGTGCATTTGAATCGCTTGATCAATGATCAAACAAACCTTTTCGGGGACCATTGCTTTGACGGCGCTCACATAGACGCGCGCTTCCTTGTTACCAAGAACGTCCATCGCCTTTGCTGCTTGTAACACCGACAATCGCATCGCGTTAATTTCGATCCGTGCGCGGGCAATCACTTCTAGGTTTTTGCCCAGTTTTGCGATCGTCTTCCCAAATGCCACACGAGTCCCGGCGCGCTTAACCATCAGCTCGAGCGCTTTCTCCGCCTTGCCAACCGATCGCATGCAATGATGAATTCGTCCTGGCCCGAGGCGAATCTGTGAAATCTCGAATCCCCGCCCTTCCCCGAGCAACAGATTATCTTTCGGCACACGAACGTTATTTAATCTAAGGTGCATATGACCGCGCGGGGCGTGATCTTGTCCAAACACTTCCATCGCATCGAGGATCTCAACCCCAGGGGTGTCATTGGGTACTAAAATCTGCGATTGCTGCTTACTCGGCGCCGCGTCCGGGCTCGTCTTGACCATTGTGATCATAATTTTGCAGCGCGGATCACCGGCCCCAGAGATATAAAATTTTTCGCCGTTGATCACCCATTCGTCGCCGTCTAGTACCGCGCTGGTCGAAATATTTTTTGCATCGGACGACGGCAAGTCGGGTTCTGTCATGGCATACGCGGAGCGAATTTCACCGTTGAGCAATGGTTCTAGCCATTGTTTCTTTTGTGCCGGCGTACCGACACGTTCGAGAACCTCCATGTTGCCAGTATCAGGCGCGCTGCAATTTAACGATTCCGATGCCAACTCAACCTTGCCTAACTCTGCAGCGATGTACGCATAATCCAAATTGCTCAAGCCATCACCTAATTCTGAATCGGGTAGGAAAAAATTCCATAGTCCGGACTCCTTGGCCTTCTTCTTCGCGCCGTCGAGTAGCTCGAGCTGCCGCGGATGCCACGACCAGCGATCGTCCTTTTCTTTATCCAAGGCGAAAAATTCTTCAGTAATCGGTTCAACATTCTGCTGAATGTGTTGCTTAACAGCGGCCATTAGCGGCTGTGC
>CAWLAW010000601.1:0-2607 GCA_963854885.1 Gammaproteobacteria bacterium
AGAATATCGAGACGACCGTTCCTGAGTCTTCCGACCGTCGCCTCGCGCAACGCTTGGGTCATGTCACCATTTAACGGCGCACTCGAGAACCCGCGCGCTTCTAATTTTTCTGCTAGCTCAACAGTCGCCGTTCTTGTGCGCACGAAAATAATCATTGCATCGAAGTTTTCTACTTCGAGAATACGCGTCAGGGCATTGAGTTTATGGCGAACATTTACCTGACAATAGCGCTGGCGGACCGTCGAAACCGTTGCCGACTTAGACTTGATTTTAATTTCAATTGGGTTGTTTAAATGTCTTTCGGCGATTTTTCGAATCGGGGCCGGCATAGTTGCTGAAAACAAGGCGACCTGCTTTTCTTTCGGGGTATGCGAAAGAATCGCGTCGACATCGTCGACAAAGCCCATGCGCAACATTTCATCTGCTTCATCCAGGATGACAGTTTTAATTCCTTTTAGAATTAAAGTGCCACGCCGAATGTGATCTTGAATACGTCCGGGCGTACCGACAACTGCCTGAACGCCACGCCGAAGCTGACGTAATTGGGTGTCCATCCCTTGTCCGCCGTAAACCGGGAGCACATGGAAATCCTCCAGGTAGCGCGAATAGGTTTGCATAGCCTCCGCCACTTGAATAGCGAGCTCTCGCGTTGGCGTGAGGACTAAAATTTGTGGCTGCCGGCGCTCTAAGTCAAGCCGTTGCAACGCGGGAAACGCAAATGCTGCCGTTTTGCCTGTCCCGGTCTGCGCTTGGCCTATCATGTCCCGTCCTTCAAGCAGAACGGGAATCGCGGCTTTTTGGATCGGCGACGGCGTCTCGTAACCGGTATCAGAGATAGCGCGGAGCAAGTTTTTGCTTAATCCTAAGTCAGCGAATGACGGTGCAGGTTGTTCCGCTTCAGCGGTACTCGACTCGGGGTCGGTATTTTGTTCGTTCACAGGCGGGCCTTCGGAAGGTCAGGGAAGTGGGGAGCGGATTATACGCTAATCCGCCGTCGCTCGCTTATCCGCCAGCATTACGCTCGTCGATATACACTAAAGCGGAATCCAAACGTGCAAGTGTGGCGCTTTTGCCGATTAATTCGAGGGTAATATCGATCGACGGGGACGCTGCCGCACCTGTCACCGCGACGCGCAGAGGTTGCGCGACTTTGCCCATTTTAAAATCGAACTCTTCAGCCGTTTGTTCGACGATTAGTTTCAACGAATCGCCCTCCCACTTGGCGATGCCCGCGAATTTATCGCGGATCGCACGAAGAGCCGGGCCGACGACAGGACGTAGGTGCTTTTTCGCTGCTGCCGCATCGAGAGCATATTCTCCGTAAAACATTTTGCTCTGCTCGGCTACCTCCACCAAGGTTTTCGCCCGCGTGCGTTGCGCTTCTAGCGCGACTTCGACCGGCGGCCCATTGTCTAAATTGATTTCCAACTCATCAAAGTGCTGCCGCGATCGTTCCACCAGCTCTGCCATGGGACATTGTTGTATGTACTGCTGGTTTAACCATTGCAGCTTATCCCAATCGAAGGTTGCCGCAGATTTATTTAACCCATCGAATCCGAATGCTGCCGTGAGTTCTTCGCGCGAAAATATTTCTTGGTCGCCGTGTGCCCAACCGAGTCTGGCCAAATAATTCAACAACGCGTCGGGTAAAAAACCTTGCTCGCGAAATTCCAAAACGCTAATCGCCCCGTGGCGTTTCGAGAGTTTTTTCCCGTCCGTGCCGTTGATCATCGGGACGTGCGCGTAGACCGGTCGAGGTGCACCAAGCGCTTCGAGGATATGCAGTTGGCGCGGTGTGTTATTGATATGATCGTCGCCACGAATCACGTGGGTGATACCCATGTCGATATCGTCGACCACGACGGTCAAATGATAAGTCGGGGTGCCGTCGGAGCGCGCGATCACAAGATCGTCCAGCTCACCATTGCTCGTCGTTATCAAGCCGTGCACTTTATCGTCGACCTGAATAGCGCCAGCGATAGGTGTCTTAAACCGAATTACCGGTGATTCAGCCGCTGTCGACGGGCTGGTCCGATCCCGACAATGCCCGTCATAGCGCGGTTTAACTTTATTCGCCATTTGCTCGGCGCGTAAGTTATCCAGGCGCTCGCGAGAGCAATAGCACCGGTACGCCTTGCCCTGTTTTAGCAGACCCTCGGTTACCTCGGCGTAGCGGTCAAAACGTTGCGTTTGAAAGTACGGGCCTTCGTCGTAATCGAGCCCCAGCCATTCCATGCCGGCGAGGATTACGTCGACTGCTTCCTGTGAAGAACGCGCACGGTCAGTATCTTCAATACGCAATATAAATTTGCCGCCGTTGCAGCGTGCATAAAGCCAATTAAATAAAGCGGTTCGAGCGCTACCAACATGTAAATAACCGGTCGGACTCGGCGGAAAGCGGGTAACTACTGACATTACGTTTGACTGCTTAATGGGAGCGCGGATTATAGGCATTCCGGCAGAAGTTTTCTTGTGGACAAAAAAAACTCGCCAGCACGGCGAGTTATTTTTGGCACTGGGTTTCCTTATCCGAAACGGCGCGCTCCGAGCATTGTGAGGAGCGCTGAAATTAATACCCAAACCGCGCCTGGTAGCGGAACCACTGCT
>CAWLAW010000602.1:0-2606 GCA_963854885.1 Gammaproteobacteria bacterium
CGTCGCGCCGAGCCATTGCTCGACTCGGAGCGAAGCAAGACGGTGTTCTCAGACATCATCAAAAGTCACCCGACGGCGTATTTCGCGACACCGTCGTGTTCTCGATAATGCCAGCGGAATGGCCAACAGTACGCCAGGCATTGACGTTTAAGTTAACGAATCGAGACGACTAATACACCGTTCGATTACTTTGAATCGCGCAATATATCGCCTTGGTTGACGTTTGCATCGCACCATATGACCTACAAACGCAAATTATCTGCTTAATTGTTCAAGGCGCAGCGCATTCGGCCGCTACCTGTGAGGACTAAATGAACTGGGACAACAAACGATGTATCGCGCGAATTCGAACGCGAAAACAACAACGGATAGCTCGAGTCGCGGAGCCCTCGCGACACCGATTCTGAAGTATAGCCAACGGCACGTTGCGCAATTGTCTCGGCGCCAGTCGACTTCGATTAGCCATCTGCGGAGGCTGGCAATTAGGGATCCGAGTGTCGCCATCAATCTTTTTGCGAACGCTAACGCATTGCTAATCTGTGGGGGCCGCGCCCCTGTCACCGATATTGGGCGGGCGATCTCGTTTATCGGAGTGGACGATTTCTTCTCAATCATTGCCAATGCCGACGTGCTTGAGGACGATTATCAGAGCGCGGCTTATAAATCGAAGATCCGAATACTATCGCGTGCGCATCACGCATCCCATCAAGCCTGTTCGATCGCGCGTTTAGTCGGGGGCGTTAACTGCGATCAAGTATTGGCCGCAGCACTTACCCAAGAAGCACTCGAGTATGTCGCTAGCGGCGACAACATCGATGCGACGAATATTACCGAACTCAAATCGCTACTCCCGAGCCCACTAAAGGATCCCGACGTTAGTCCAATTTTTCGTACCTGCGTCGACCTTGGAGTGCGCTTCGCGCGTGCGACCGAGGTTTCGTGGGACGAAAAAATATTGGCGCCGATAGTCGATGAATTGGGTCAATTATGCCGCCGAAAGCCCGGCGAAATTGCTCGTCGATTGTTAAATACTAGCCTAGAAACGGCACGCGCGAGCGATCACTTCGGCGGATTTTCACCCATTGTGCACTTGATAGCTGCCGGAATATTGCCGAGCAATGCGAACGCTTCGATTTCGAAAAAAACACCGATCCGACCGGAAGTCATTGCCACCTCAACTGAAGTTCCATTACCACAATCGAGCTCGAAATCGATTGCCGAGAAAGGGCCTGTGGTCGACAACTCGATCCCATCGAGTAAACCTCAATTCGAATCTGTGATTAATAAGTTTACTGCGAGTAATCACGGAAAAGGCGATGTCGCGGCGCTTCTTACCGCGTTGCTGGACATAACGCGCCGTCAATTGCACATGCGATTGGCGATATTGTTAACGTTCGACCGATCGACCGGAACGCTACGGGTAGGACTGCATAATGGCCTCATGCTGCCGGAAGATGTCCGAAACGCAAATTTAGATCCGAAGAAAAGTAAACTGCTGCCACGTTTACTCGGTGCTCCCCACATGATCCACTGGCAACCGCCCGGCAATCAAGATGACCTAGGCGGACTGATGTTGAAGTTTGTCGGTAATGAGCCTGCGGTGCTTCACTCGCTGTACAGTTACGGCAAGCCATTCGCGATTATTCTCGCGTGTCGTCCGCAACGAGAGTCACGCCTAACGTCGGCGAAGCTAAAATCCTTTCGCCAGCTCTGTGGAACAGTAATGACCGCGCTCGACGCTCGCCCACCTAAAGTGGCGCGACCGGCGGCGTGATTCGCTAACGATCTCGCTGGCAAATACGACCCCCAGGCGTTCTCCCCACAACGATTTTGGATTCACCCAGGTGTGCCTTGATCGGCTTCAGATTCAACAAACAAAGCGGCAAGACGTCGCTTAGATGCGGCCGGCATGCGCTTGATCTCATGTTCGCGACGTAGCGCGGATCCGTGATCGGCAGCCGATTCAGCATAGACGACCGTTACGGGTAAACGTGAGCGCGTGTATTTCGCACCTTTGCCAGCGTTGTGCTTCTCAACCCGTTCAGCGAGCGATTTTGCGATCCCGGTGTAGAGCGATCGATCGGCACACCGTACGATATAAACTGTCCACTTCGCTTCCGCTACCGGGTTCACCGATGCCACGTTCGAAAATTAGATGATCCCTTGACTTCGCATTTTAGCCAAGAAGTCGTCGTCGTACCCTAATGCTCGGAGAATCTCTTCGTTATCCGCTCCCAGTTCTGGCGCACTTTCACGGATCCCTATTGGTGTACGTGAAAACTTTGCTGCCGGTCCGGTTAATGGGGCAGTTGTTCCATCAGCTAGCCTTGTATTTTGCAACATATCGCGTGACGCGATGTGTTCGAGTTTTGCGCACTCAGCAAATGTGTTTACCCGCGTCGCGGGCAAACTGAGCTCCGTGAACGCATCGACAACTTCACTCGTCGTTCGGTTAGCGCACCAACCGGCGACTAAGGCATTCACCAAATCACGCTGCTGGATTCGATCGGCGCCCGTTAACTCACTGAGATCGGGGCGTTCGAGCAATCCGGCTAAAGATTTCCAATGGCTATCAAGTAAGACCCCAGCGAAGACATAGCCGTCGC
>CAWLAW010000603.1:0-2600 GCA_963854885.1 Gammaproteobacteria bacterium
TGATTTCTGTTGCTCGCGCTCGGAACAATTCTTACGACTTGCGAGGAACAATAGAAGAGCCGATATTGCCAGGTATGTGGTCATGAAGTGACAAATGTCGGTATGCGCAAAATGGATATCGTGCGGCAACGAATGTCAAAGACGTATATGGAGCTGTTCTTGAAATGGGCAGGCAACCGCACATCCTCATCTTCGGCGATTACCTCCTTTATCCCGCCCATCGACGCGCAGGATTCAACAATGACAGTCGGTGACGTTTACAAGTCCCTATTGTCCTTGAATGCCGATTTGATGGAGCCGCTATGGCATATTAATTGGGGGGCTTGGATACGCGGGCGTTTCCACGGCCCACTCACCATCGCCTTGCTTAATGCGCCCGATCTCGAAACAGGACTCAGCACGGCGGCGCGCTATTTTCCAGCGCGCCTACCGTACCTAAAGTTCGACGTAAAAACGGACGGCGACCGATTCACAATCGCTATCGAAGCATTACAGGCGCCTGAGAAGATTCGACTCGAACTGATCGAAGTACCGCTATATTTGACTTTCGATTACATCAGGTCATTTGCCACGCTCGATATGAGTGAGGCGATGGTATTTCTGGAGCGAGCTAACTCGCCGCACGCGAGTGCGTATCGACAATGGTTTCGTGGTTCGGTCGAATTCGGCGCCGGGAAAACGCAGCTCTCGATCCCCAAATCTTGGATTTCGATACCAAACCCCGAACGCGACCCGAGTGCCTGGAGCTCAGCGATGGCGAAATGCGAAGTACTCGCGATCAAACCCAAGAACGTTAGGGAAGTCGTGCAATATGTGCGGCGCGCACTGCGGGCAGGCGCGCAATCAGGTAGCTCGATCACAGAACTACCGAAGATGAATGAGCTTGCAAACGATCTGCACATATCAGTGCGTACGATGATTCGACACCTCGAACAACAGGCAACATCGTATCGGCAGATTATCGACGACATCCAGAAAGCCCGGGCGACCGAGTTACTCCAAGTCAGCGAGATGAAGATAAGCGAGATCTCCAATCGACTCGGCTACTCAGATGTTGCGAACTTCGGTCGCGCGTTCCGCCGTTGGTTCGGCGTATCTCCCGGGCAGTATCGTCGCACATTAGGATGCAGGGGGAACCGTCGCTCTACCTCAAAATATTAAACTCAGCGAGCTAGCTCCCCTTTGTCTTGCGCTTCAGATAGGATTGGAGCCATGCTTTACTTTGAAGATATGGAGGTCGGTTCGAAGGCGAAATTCGGCTGTTACGAAGTGCTGCGAGACGAGGTTATCTCGTTCGCGTCTCAATTTGATCCGCAACCTTTTCATCTCGACGATTCAGCGGCGGCGCAAACATATTTCGGGAAAATCTCGGCAAGTGGCTGGCATACCTGTGCGATGACGATGCGCATGCTAGTCCAGTACATGCAAGGAGAGAACCGCGCCGGCTTGGGCTCGCCGGGCATCGACGAAATACGCTGGCGCCGACCGGTCTATCCAGGGGACGCGCTGCGGGTCGAGAATGAGATTATCGAAAAGACGCCTTCAAAGAGCCGGCCCGATATGGGCTCTTACAAGACCCTCGTCACCGTGCTCAACCAGGACGATACCGTTGTGATGACGTTTCAGCTGATTGCGTTAATCAGGACGAGCCCGCTCAGCACTCTCGGACGCCGGGGATCAAGAAGCGGATCGAACGAGCGAACTTAGATCGCCCGATCCGCCATTTCTCGCACTTAAGCGGCGCGCTTAGGTGCGACGCCACTCGGTATGCCTTAGTGCAGTTGCATTAAGTGATCAATCAAAGCGACTAACGCTTGTGGCTCGTCCTCCTGGCAAAAATGGCCGGCATTCGCTAACTCGACGATCGGCCGCTCACCAAACGCTTGCTTAAAGGCATCAACCGTTATGTACGGTGGAATAGCACGATCTTGCATGCCGACGGCGAGCATGGCCGGTTTCGCTCGTAGTTTGGCGACGAGTTCTTCGCTCGGTGGGTCAAGGTACGGAAATCGCACATCGATCACTTCGGTTGGGAATTCGATCGCACCTTTGCATTCGGCTAGGGTACCGAATGGCGCGGAGTAGGCATTCACCCAGTCGTCGGTAGCGGCGGCAGTATTTTGAAATCCGACCATTTTCAAAACGCTCAATGCGGTATAGCGTAAGTTACCAAGGACGGCCTCCATGTTGCCTTCGCCCCTGATGAATCGGAACCAGTCGGAATCCATTAACGCGTCGAAATGGGGGCTTATATCGCAAAACGGATAGACCGCGGTATTCATTACGAATACACGCTTGAAGCGATCCGGCTGGGTTGCGATTGCAGCACCCCCGATTAGTCCGCCCCAATCCTGGATCACCAACGTTATATCCTCGAGCGCCAACTCGTCGAGAACCGTGAACAGGTTTTCGACGTGAGTTTTCAACGTGTATATCTTGTCCTGCGGCGTCTCACTTTTGCCGAACCCCATGTGATCCGGGACCACTACTCGATAGTTTTTTGCTAATGGCGGAATAAAATTCCGATACAAATAGCCCCACGTCGGCTCGCCGTGCAAGCACAAGATAGGCTCGCCCGCGCCTTCGTCGACGTAATGCAT
>CAWLAW010000604.1:0-2600 GCA_963854885.1 Gammaproteobacteria bacterium
GATACTAAATAGTTGTAACCGAAACTCGCCCCTCTCTCGCAGACCATAATCGAATCGTTGCCGGTCGCCCGCGCTTTCGCCACAACGTGCTCCATGTCCCACGGCGCAAGAAACTGAGCTTTTTTTATATTAACGGGCAAACCCTGGCGCGCAACGTTCTGTATAAAATTTGTTTGTCGGCAAAGAAAGGCCGGCGTTTGTAATACGTCCACTACGTCGGCGACTTCATCCAAGGGTGAGTCTTCGTGGACGTCGGTTAGTACCGGCACGTTGATTTGCTCTGCGACTGCTGACAGCGCCTTTAGCCCAGCTTCTACTCCGATACCGCGGAAACTTTCGTGCGAAGTCCGATTTGCCTTATCGTAAGACGCCTTAAAGACGAATGGGATATTCAGCGCAGCAGTAAGTTCTTTGAGTCGTCCAGCTAGGTCGATGACGAATTCTTCACTTTCAACAACGCACGGACCGGCGATTAAAAATAGCGCGTGGTCGAGACCCACGTCGAAGTCAGTTAACCGCATCGTTGACCTCGATTTTCGTAGCCGCTTTATAGGCCAGCGCAGCTGTAATAAAAGCGTTAAATAATGGGTGGCCGTCACGCGGCGTCGAAGTAAATTCTGGATGAAACTGACAGCCCACGAACCACGGGTGGTTCGGAAACTCGATAATTTCGACCAAATTACCGTCTATCGATCGACCGGCAATGCGTAGCCCGGCTGCCTCCAATTCCATCATGTACTTATTGTTAAACTCATAGCGATGTCGGTGACGCTCAGTGATAATTTCAGTGCCATACGCTTTTGCGACGAAACTACCGGGTGCGAGTTTGCATTGCTGTCCGCCGAGTCGCATCGTGCCGCCTTTGTCACTGTCGAAACTTCGCCGCTCCAAAGTTCCCTCGCTGGTCGTCCACTCGGTAATTAGACCGATCACAGGATGCGCAGTTTGTTGATCAAACTCGGTGCTGTGGGCACCCACCAGATTCGCAGAATTACGCGCGCAATCAATCACCGCAGCTTGCATCCCTAAGCAAATCCCAAGATAGGGAACTTGGCAATTTCGCGCGTGCCCCGCCGCTGCTATTTTTCCCTCGATGCCGCGCTCACCGAAGCCTCCCGGGACCAAAATTGCGTCGACGCCGTCCAAGCATTCGAGCCCTTCCCGTTCTATTTGCTCGGAATCGATATAACGGATGTTCACTTTCGCATGCGTGTGGATACCAGCATGAATCAACGCTTCCGACAACGACTTGTACGATTCCGTTAAGTCGATGTACTTTCCCACCATCGCGATGGTGACTTCGGCGATCGGATGTTCCATCGCTTCTACGACTGCGCGCCATTCGCTCAGATCAGCTTGCGGTGCCTGTATATCGAGCTTTTCAACTACGATCTCATCCAGCCCCTCTGCGTGGAGCATCGACGGAATCATATAAATTGAGGTCGCGTCATAAGCTGGAATTACCGCGCGTTCTTCGACGTTCGTAAATAGTGCGATTTTTCGTTTTTGAGCGGGAGGCAGCGGTCGATCGACGCGGCACAGCAAAATATCCGGTTGAATACCAATCGAGCGAAGTTCCTTAACAGAATGCTGCGTTGGTTTGGTTTTTATTTCACCGGCAGAACCAATATACGGAACCAGTGTTAGGTGGATAAACAGCGTATTTTTACTACCCAGTTCCATGCGCATTTGGCGAATGGCCTCGAGAAATGGCAGGGACTCGATGTCGCCTACCGTGCCTCCGATCTCGACCATGACGACCTCAGCGTCGCCGGCGCCAGCTTTGATAGAGCGTATTATCTCATCAGTTATGTGGGGGATAACCTGCACCGTCGCACCCAGATACTGGCCTTCGCGTTCCTTTCGGATCACGTTTTCGTAAATTCTTCCGGTCGTGAAATTCGACTTGCTGCTCGTGCGAAACCTGACGAATCGCTCATAGTGCCCCAGATCGAGATCGGTTTCCGCGCCGTCATCAGTGACGAACACCTCTCCGTGCTGAAATGGGCTCATCGTCCCAGGGTCGACATTGATGTACGGATCGAGCTTGATCATCGTAATCGCGAGCCCGCGAGTTTCCAAAATTGCGGCTAAGGACGCTGACGCGATGCCCTTGCCAAGAGAAGAAACAACGCCACCAGTGGTGAAAATATAACGTGTCATGAAGCTAAATCACGGCGTCGAGAGCAGGAGGGAACGGAGTCGAGAATGGGGTGGGTATTGAACTTTATATTATTGTGAATTAACCGTCCCATATCGCGCTTCAAGCTACCAGAATGGGCGACAATTCTCAACGGTCAATGACAAGGAAAAGCAAGATTTTAGCGACCGTTTGTAGACCATGACCGCCTGACGGCGACGCGTAGTTTAGCCGGACTAGGGGCCTGTCGGACTTAGGGGTTCGTCGCGAGGCGAGCGGGAAATCGAGTCTATTTTTTCGCCCTTTTGAGGCGCTTAGTGGTGACTATGTAACAAAATATTCGTCTGGAACGAACATTCGCGAAAGCCCTGTTGGGGTGAGGCGCAGGGATGCCCTGAACAAAAATGGAGGAATAATGGGCCGATTCCCCGCCGCCGCACGACTGCAGGGACGCAGGAGA
>CAWLAW010000605.1:0-2571 GCA_963854885.1 Gammaproteobacteria bacterium
CGGACAACGACGCTACAGCGAAATAGGTGCAGTTTGGCAACGCTCAATACCGTACGCATTTGCACTCGGACTAGTGATCCTAGGTATTACGTTATTTTCCGAGCCGATCTTGTTATTTGCAGGACAGGACGCTGCGATCGCAGAAAAAGCCGGCGAGGTAATGCGCATCTATGGCTATGGTATGCCGCTCGGCGGATTGGTTTTCGTCACGTGCCAATATTTCCTGGAAGGTATCAAACGTCCTCTGCCGGCGATGCTGCTAATGCTGGTCGCGAATGTAATTAACGTCGCTTTCAATTGGGTGCTGATTTTCGGCCATCTCGGTTTTGATGCACTTGGCGCCGCCGGGTCCGCATGGTCCACAACGATTATTCGCATGCTCCTAGCAGCGGGGCTCATCACTTACATTCTCACCATGCATGACGCAGATAAGTTCGGCCTGCGTAAAGCCTATACCGGCGGTTTCAAACGTTGGGCCGAACAGCGGCGAATCGGCTACGCGGCGGGCTTAAGCTTCGGCATCGAGCACATGGCATTCGTGTTGTTGTTCATGTTCGCTGGCATGCTGGGAACGCTTGAACTCGCAGCTGTGACAATCGTGTTCAACGCGTTTGGTTTGTGCTTTATGGTTGCCTCGGGCATCGCCAACGCCGCGGCTGTGCAAGTGGGTATCGCATACGGCCAACAAAGCGCTCGCGACATGGCCATCGCCGGATGGACTGGTTGTGGATTGCAACTCGTGATCTTATCGTTACCGGCAATATTGATGATCACGACACCGAGTATCTTCGCGCGGATATATTCTGACGACCCGGCACTCGTCGCAATCGCTCTGCCCATTTACGTACTCGGCGGAATCGCATTACTCATGGATACGACACAAACACTTTGGTCAAACGTACTACGCGCGCGGCATGACAAATGGTTTGCAACGATTTCTCATTTCGGCTGCTACATGTTGTTAATGGTGCCACTCGCCTGGCATCTCGCGTTCACACTGGGTCGCAATGGCGAGGGCTTGTTTGAAGCATTGATCGCAGCAAGCGTCATTTCAGTGAGTTTATTAACGGCTCGTTTTGTTTATTTATGTAATAAAGACGCACGACTAGAGCTAGCGGAAGGCTCGGTGCACGAACAGAAAATCTAAACAAATCGCGCACCTCACCAGTATTTTCAGTTTGATAGAATGGACGAGTCACTCAAACCGACGGAATTCCGCGATGTCGCGAACGCAATCCATCGATTTCTTACAAGTTTGTAAAGGTTATTTACAGAGAGAGTCGATCTCGAACCCTGGAGCATAACTATGTCTGCTTACTCGATAGTTCCCATCGAAAGAAGACGCGCCCTTACCGGCTCAGTACTTAACGTCATGCTCGCTGTCCTCGCGTCGCTTGCCGTCCTTGCCATCGCCGCCTACTTCTATTTCGACCGCGCGCCCCTCGTTAGCGTGCCGCCAGTGACCGAAAAAAATCTCGCGATCGAGGACATTCGCGTCATTGACGTTGTATCAGGCGACGCTCGCGAGCACGTGGATGTATTGATCGAGAACGGTCGTATCGCATCGATCACGCCCCACAATAAGGCCATCCCGAACGGCGCAACATTAGTTGACGGTCGAGGACTGAGCTTAATCCCAGGACTGATTGACGCGCACTGTCATATCGAAACCGCTTCTACCCCAGCATGGACCTTGAGGCTGCCGCCGGTCGACGAGAACCTTGAGCGCTTGCTCTACAGCGGCGTCACTCGATTTTTCGACCCGGGTTCGCGCGTTCCCGCAATATTCAAACTACGCGATGCGCTACGCCAGGGCGATCGGCTCGGGCCACGCTTGTATGCAGCTGGCGCGTTGTTCACTGCACCAGGCGGTCACCCCGAGCCGATGCTTCGCCAACTCGTCCCAGCGTTTCTAGCCAACCGATTGCTTAAAGCATCAACCCGCCAAATTGCAACTGACGCCGAGGCTGCGGACGCCATCGAGGCCTTGAGTTCGTATGCTCCCGACTTCATCAAGATTGTCATCGACAGCCTGCCGCCGAGCGCCCCGCAGCTTGAAACCCAAGTCGCCAAGGCCATCGTCAGGGAAGCTGAAAACAAAAACCTTCGCGTTGTGGCGCATATCGGCACCACCGCGGATGCACTGCGTGCCGCCCAGGTTGGCGTAAAGGCCTGGTTGCACGGGGTCTATAAAGAGCGAATTCCGGACGAGTCCATTGCCGAACTCGCAGCGTTCGGTATTCCAATGATGCCGACCATGACGGTCTTTCGAAACTATGCTGATGTTAGCGAACGCGCGTTCGAGCCGACGGCGCTCGAACGCGAAGTTGTCAGCGCAGACGTCCTTAAGAGCTACAACTCCCCGCCCGACGACTTTGTGGTCGATCCGGAGATGGAGGAATTACTAAAGCTATTCGTCGCACAAAAATCGATAGCGATTGAGAACGTACGTCGACTACATCAAGCCGGGGTCGAGATCCTTGCCGGCTCCGATTCTCAAAACAACGTGATCCATGGCCCTGCCCTACATCGCGAGCTTGCTCTCCTATCTCGCGCCGGTATGTCACCGCT
>CAWLAW010000606.1:0-2561 GCA_963854885.1 Gammaproteobacteria bacterium
TTTCCAAGGAAAATTTTTCCGCTCGCCAGGCGCTATTTCTCACCTTGATCAATGAATTGGATTCTCTCGGATTTGGTGTTTCTCACGAATCTCGCGATCTAACGCGAGCCGTCAGCAGCAGCCAAATGAGCGCACCGATGAACGGGTTAACTGCGAAAATTAGTGCAGCGCTCGATCCGCTCGCAACGTTGCGATGAGGACGGAATAAACCGAGCATTATTTACCTAATCGCTTGAAAGCTAAGCGCATTTTGGTTTCCCGCTCTATACCTGGTCGGCGTCATTGGGTACACTGTCCGGCTTGATCGTGGAGCCCCAGCTTTTCTCCTTACGCGCGCGTTGAATTCGACGTTTGCCGCGTTAAGCGAGAACTCCCAATAGTTAGCCGGTTAGCTTCCGCGGGTAATTTAACGACGCCTCGCGACAGTACGATGCGGCTTAATGCCGGAAAATTGCGCGGTAGGAGAGGACATCTAGTGACCGATAGTTTCAATCAGCCGAGTTTAGACGAGTGGCGCGCGTTAGCGCTTAAGGAGCGCAAGGGCGCGCCACTAGACGACTTGAACTGGCAGACTCCAGAAGGGATTTCGATCAAGCCCTTATACACCGCCGAAGATCTTGCGGAGCTTGAGCATCACAATACGTTGCCAGGGCTTGCGCCATTTATGCGCGGTCCGAAGGCGACCATGTACGCTGGTCGACCGTGGACCGTGCGCCAGTATGCGGGGTACTCGACGGCCGAAGAATCTAATGCGTTTTATCGACGAAATCTCGCTGCTGGGCAGACCGGTTTATCAATCGCATTCGATTTAGCGACCCATCGTGGATACGACTCTGACCATCCACGTGTCGTCGGTGACGTCGGTAAAGCTGGCGTCGCCATCGACACGATTGAGGACATGAAAATACTATTCGACGGGATCCCGCTCGATAAAATGTCCGTATCGATGACAATGAATGGGGCGGCGCTGCCGGTGATGGCCATGTACATTGCCGCTGCCGAAGAACAGGGCGTACCCCATGAGAAACTGGGCGGCACGTTGCAGAACGATATCCTTAAAGAGTTCATGGTTCGCAATACCTATATTTACCCGCCCGAACCATCGATGCGAATCGTCGCCGATATCATCGGTTACACGGCTAGCGAGATGCCGCGTTACAACCCAATCTCAATTTCGGGGTATCACATGCAGGAAGCAGGCGCGACCTGCGTACAGGAATTGGCGTTCACGATCGCCGACGGCCTGGAATATGTGCGCGCGGCCGCATTAAAAGGTTTGGCTGTCGATGCGTTTGCTCCTCGGTTGTCGTTTTTTTTCGCCGTCGGCATGAATTTTTTCATGGAAGTCGCAAAGCTGCGCGCCGCCCGTGTGTTATGGGCGACGCGCATGCGAGATCATTTTTCCTGCGACGACGAGCGTTCATTAATGTTGCGTACCCACTGTCAGACGTCCGGAGTGAGTCTCACGGCGCTCGACCCGTACAACAATATTGTTCGTACAACCATTGAGGCCATGGCTGCGGTCCTCGGCGGAACACAATCCCTACATACGAACTCTTTCGACGAAGCGCTCGCGCTGCCCACGGATACGTCAGCGCGAATTGCACGCAATACGCAGTTAATTCTGCAAGAGGAATCGGGAATTACTAACGTCGTTGACCCGCTCGGTGGATCGTATTATGTCGAGCACTTAACCAGTAGCCTCGTTGCCCAAGCAAATACGTTGATCGACGAAGTTGAAGCAATGGGCGGCATGACTAAAGCTGTTGCATCCGGCATGCCGAAATTGAGAATCGAAGAAGCGGCGGCGAAACGCCAAGCAAAAATTGACCGTGGTGAGGAAGTTATCGTCGGGGTGAATAAATACCGAGCGAGCGAGGAAACTGAGGTCGACATTCGCAGTATTGATAACTCGGCAGTCCGCGCCGGGCAGGTTGAACGCTTAGAGAAGGTTCGAGCAGAGCGAGATGAAACGGCGTGCCAGAATGCATTAAATGCTTTAAGCGCCGCCGCTAGCGACGGAACGGGTAACTTGCTTGAGATCGCGATCGGCGCCGCGCGGGCGCGGGCGAGTGTCGGGGAAATTTCCGACGCGATGGAAAAAACGTACGGTAGGCACAGAGCCGAAACAATGTCGATATCCGGCGTCTACGGCGCGTCGTGGGAGGGCGACGATGATTTCCGCTCAATTCAGAACGACGTCGCCACATTTGCCGAAACCCACGGGCGACGGCCACGCATGCTGGTCGTGAAATTGGGGCAAGATGGCCACGATCGAGGGGCAAAAATTATCGCAACGGCATTTGCCGATATTGGATTTGACGTCGACATCGGTCCGCTTTTCCAAACGCCTGATGAGGCGGTTCGACAAGGAGTCGAAAATGATGTGCACGTTATTGGCGTGTCCAGTCAGGCCGCCGGGCATAAAACTTTGGTCCCGCAAATGATCGATGAGTTGGCGAAGGCAGGCGCAGACGAGATTATGGTGATTTGCGGCGGTGTTATCCCGCCCCAAGATTACGCCGAGTTGGAAGCCGCAGGCGTTGCCGCGGTATTTGGAC
>CAWLAW010000607.1:0-2556 GCA_963854885.1 Gammaproteobacteria bacterium
GCTCTTCAGTCCAGTGAGCATATCGCGGGTATTGTCGTGGTGTCGAAAGAACCCGCTGCGGAGCGCATCGCCCAGGCGTACGGCGCGCATTACCTCCTAGAGTCGCAGAATGATTTATCAGTTGCGGTCGCTCAGGGTGGGCAATTCGTCGGCACGCAAGGCGCAGACGCGATGCTTATGGTACCGGGTGACGTACCGTTACTCTCTAGCGCAGAGATAGATCAATTGATTGAACTTCATGGCGACAAGCCGGGTCTGACCCTGGTGTCTGATCGTGATGGTACGGGCACCAACGGACTCGTTGTCTCGCCAATTGGATTAATAGAGTTTTCGTATGGCGTAAACAGCTATATTTTGCATACCGACGCAGGCCACGCTGCCAATGCGGTCGTTCGCTCCCTAGTCCTCGAAGGACTTTCTCTAGATATTGATACTCCAGAAGATGTGAAAACGTTAATGGCTTACGATCGGGCGTCCGCGACGTTTGACTATCTAGACGAAATCAATGTGGTATCGCGGCTTCCGCACCGGCATAATGTCCCAAATGCCGTATTTGGCTGAGGCTCGATCACTCCATGTATGAACTACAAGCGATCCTGGATCGCGTGATGAACGGTGAACTGCCGTCGACGGACGAGTCGATGGTGCTAGCCGATGTGCAGAACGCCGCGCTGTTATTGCCGGCTGCGGCCGCGCTGCGCGATCGGGGCTTCAATAATGTCGTCACGTATTCGAAAAAAGTATTCATCCCGCTGACCCATCTTTGTAGGGATGTTTGTCACTATTGCACGTTCGCGCAGGCGCCGAAAAAAGTGGCTGCCCCGTATCTAAGCCTCGAGCAAGTATTACGCACCACCACTCAGGCTGCGGAAATGGGCTGTAAAGAGGCGTTATTCACCTTGGGTGAGAAACCCGAGCTGCGCTACAAAGCTGCTCGCGACGCGCTCGCCGAAATGGGTTACACCTCGACCACAGATTACTTACACGACGTTGCAGCGGCCGTATTCGAGAAAACAGGGCTGCTCCCGCACCTCAATCCAGGGACCTTAGATGTCGATGAACTTACACGACTAAGAGGGGTTTCGCCGAGCATGGGGATTATGCTCGAATCCGCTGCCGAGCGGCTCACGCAAAAAGGCATGCCTCATTACGGCTCGCCGGATAAAGATCCAAAAGTTCGCCTGCAAACACTCGCCGATGCGGGGCGCGCCAAGATCCCGTTTACGACCGGCATATTAATCGGAATTGGTGAGACGCGAGGAGAACGAATTGAATCGTTACTCGCGATCCGAGACTTGCATGTTGTCCACGGCCATATTCAAGAAATTATTATTCAAAATTTCCGCGCGAAGCCAGGCACGAAAATGGTGAATGCGCCGGAACCCGATTTAGACGAAATGATTTGGACACTGGCCGTAGCAAGAATTTTGTTCGGCGCGTCGATGAGCATTCAGGCGCCACCGAATTTGAGTCCTGGTGTATTGCCGCAACTTATTAGTGCAGGGATTAACGACTGGGGCGGGGTATCGCCGGTCACTCCCGATTTTGTGAATCCTGAGGCGCCCTGGCCGGAACTGGATTTACTCGCCGAGCAAACCGCGCTGGCTGGTAAGTCATTGCATGAACGTCTTACCGTTTATCCCGAATACGCACTTGACGGTGCGCAATGGCTGGATAAAAAATTTCGCACACCCATACTCCAATCGATCGATGCCAGTGGATTGCCGCGCGTCGATAATTGGAGCCCCGGCGAAGTTGGAGAGCCGCCAGCCGATATTATTTCGTTGATAACATCCCGACCCGCCAACGTTTCGGCAGACGTTAAAGAAATTATCCAAATCGCAAGCGGCGGCGCGGATCTAAATAGCGAGCAAATCGTGCGGTTATTTGGCGCTCGCGGTGATGATTTTTCGGCAGTGTGCCAGGCGGCGGATGCTCTACGTTCGGAAATTAATGGGGACACGGTTAGCTACGTCGTCAATCGAAATATCAACTATACGAATATTTGTTATTTCAAGTGTCAGTTTTGTGCTTTCTCCAAAGGTAAACTGAGCGAAAATTTGCGTGGTAAACCGTACGATTTAGACGACGAAGAAATCCAACGCAGAGTATCCGAAGCATGGCAACGTGGTGCGACCGAGGTTTGTATGCAAGGCGGTATCCACCCGCAATACACGGGTCAAACCTACATTGATATCGTTCACACAGTTAAATCCGCAGCGCCAGAAATGCACGTTCATGCATTCTCGCCGCTCGAAGTCTGGCAAGGCGCCGAGACTGCCGGCTTAACGCTTGAAGAATTTCTCACTAAACTGAAAGACGCTGGACTCGGCACTTTACCGGGTACAGCGGCGGAAATATTGGATGATGAAGTTCGGCAAATTCTTTGTCCCGATAAGATCAACACCGCCCAATGGCTGCAGGTTATGCGCGCGGCGCATAAAGTTGGTTTTCGAACGACGTCAACAATTATGTATGGTCACGTCGACCGACCGCATAACTGGGCTCGCCATTTAATTAATATTCGCGATCTGCAGAAAGAAACCGGCGGGTTTA
>CAWLAW010000608.1:0-2552 GCA_963854885.1 Gammaproteobacteria bacterium
AAGTTGATAAAGATCTCGCGTGTAATCCCATAAGTTCTCGAAGTCGACAATCCGCTTCAGATTGCATTTGTACAACGAGTAATACACCGAATCGAAGCGTACCAGGCATGCAAATAATCGCCAATCCGGTTCTGTTGGGTTGGCGCCGAGTAAGTAGCGCCGCGATTGGAGTTTATGATCTAAATTTTGCAGCGCTTCGAATAGTCGATCGAATGCCGTTTCATAGTCCGTTTGGCTTTTGGCGAGCAAGCAGCGATAAACGCCATCATTAATATTGTCTGCGACAAAATCGTTCAGTTCGTCGATTTCGCCGCGGTATGCTTCAGGGTAGAAGTCGATCTCTGGAAATTCGGCTAACGCATTGAACTCGGAGTTAAACATTCTCGCCAGTGCACCTGAATCGTTATTGAGAATTTTCTCGGTTTTTTTGTCCCACAGCACGGGTACGCTAACGCGGCCGGTAAAAGCCGCATCGCTCGCACTATACAGCTCATGTAAATGGGTCGCACCGATTGCAGGGTCGCTGTATTCGTCGGTCGTTCCAAACCACCAACTTTCGTCGCCCATTGCTGGTTCGAGAAATATCTGGTCGATTACATCCGATAAACCTTTCATCTCAAGCGTTGCCGAAGCGCGATGTGACCACGGACATGTACGGTTGTAATACAAGGCGTAACGACCAATTTCGGGCGTGAATCCGGACGCACCATCCGCGGTGATGGACTCGTGGAAGCCGCTGCTAAAACGGATGTTTTTTCCATCGCGGACGAAGCCCGCCGCATCTTCATCCTGCCATTTGCCATTTACGAGCATGCCCATGTGACGGGTCCTCCTATGAGGTGCTTATTCATCGTCGTGTAATCTACGTTTCCTCGACGAAGTATAGCGAATTCATCGTTCGATGAAATTAGATCTATACTACGCGCATGCAAAATTACCCTGATATTTCCCGACAAGTTATTGCTCATAACGACGCGACGGACAGCGGTAACCCAATGCACGACGATGTGGCTGCGAAGGCGCTGAATTTTAAAGGAGCGCTGGTTCCCGGAATCACTGTGTTTGGCTACATGACGCATAACCTAGTGACTGCCTTCGGACCTGACTGGTTGGATCGCGGATTTATGCAAGTTCGTTTTCGGCGCCCCGTCTATGCCAGCGAGAAGCTAACAATCGCGAGCCGCGAGAGTGATGATAGCCAGTCGATCAAACTGGATGTGCAGAACCCCGACGGCGAAATTTGTGTGACCGGTCGCGGCTCAATGTCGCTCGAATTGACCTCACTGCCGGAAGAAATTGCTGCGTTTCGCGAGTTGCCCGATCCGCTTTGGCCTGCGACCCGAGCACAATTTTCGAACGTGAAAAACCTCGGTACGTTAAGCGCAGAGTTTCCTGTTAGCGACTGCGCGGAATTCTTGGACGCGATGCAAGACGATCAAGGTATCTATCGCGACGGTACGACGCATCCGGCATGGCTATTGCGGCAGGCAAATATTGTTGTGGATCGGAATTTTGATTTGGGTCCGTGGATTCACGTTGAAAGCGAAGTCCAAAACTACGCGCGTGCGAATAATGGGGAGCGAATTGAAGTCCGTGCGCAAGTCGTGGAGTTATTCGAACGCAAAGGTCACGAATATTTCGATTTGGATATTGCCCTGTTAGCCGATGGCGATCCGGATCGGCTAGTCATGCGTGTATTGCACCGCGCGATTTATAAAATGGCCGATGCGAATTAGTAATAGATTTGCTGTGTAGAGTAGGGCAGGGCAGGGCAGAAACAATGAGTAAAACGGAATCCCCAGAGAATATTTCCTTTGATGAACTCAGCGGATTAACCGCAGAAGTTTGCGCGCCGGGCGGCGGCCATGGGCCTATCGCGGCAGGCATAAATGCTCGCTTGATCACTGAGTTCCGTGGCAACTCCGGAAAAATTGCGGGCGAGGTCGGTGAGACCGTTGATTTGTTGCTATTGACAGTCACCGGCGCAAAAACTGGCAAACAGCGCATTATCCCGTTGGTGTTTTTTGAAATCGAACAACGGGTCGTAATCATTGCGTCGATGGGCGGATCAGATAAACATCCGACTTGGTACATTAATCTTAATGCCAACCCCGACGCGAAAATCGAGATTGGTGGTGGTAAGTTTAACGCGCGGGCAGTAACCGTAACCGGTGACGATAGAGAAAACCTCTTCGCCGAGGTGTGCCGAACGATGCCCGTCTTCGCCGATTACCAGAATAAAACACAACGGGTGATTCCGGTCGTCGAACTAAAACGCATCGATTAACTTTATGTTTGAATCGAATCGTTTTGGTCTGATCGGGATTGTTATCGCGTTAGTTGGGATAACCGTTGCGATTTTACAAGATGATCTACGGGTTAAGTTTACCCCCGGATTCGCCGAAGGTTGTGCGGCAAGTCATCGAGAAAGCATTTAATTTGTTTCGAACCGACGATGCCATCGGAGACTGTTCTAAATTCTGTGTAACTGCCTAAACTGACGCCCCTGAGCGGGACGAGGAAGGCAGACCATGACAGACAGCGAGAACTAC
>CAWLAW010000609.1:0-2536 GCA_963854885.1 Gammaproteobacteria bacterium
TAGCGAGAACACGGACAAACTCGATCGTGATGAGTTTGTAATGACATTTTCAGCGTCGACAAACTACGGCCAAGCAGGCTTAATTCAACCTAGATTTGTGTTCGCTATGGATCCACTATCGACCGGCGCTTACAACCAATTTTCGGTTGATTATTTGTGGACGGAACATATTGTGTTTCGGGCACAGCAGCACTTGTATTGGCGCCTAAGTGGAGACAAACCGGGTCCTTGGGCTCTTGGTGATATTTGGGGACGTTCGAACGCTAGCAGCCGTCACGAGACGCTCTTTAGCGTCATTTTCCAATTTTAGTTTTAACGCCAGGACTCTCTACGAGTCGCGCAGGGGTCACAAAATTAATTATTGATCGGTTATCCCGCGCCTTGGCGCCCGCGGACTAATCGTCCAGGTAGTTGTCCGGTTGCTTCCCCGTTTTCAAACGTGACTGCGCCAGCCGACAAAGTTGCTTCGTAGCCTGTTGCGCGTTGGATTAAACGTTTTCCTGCAGCAGGTAGGTCAGCCACCATTTCGGGGGCAAGTAGTGCGAGTTCATCGAAGTTAATGAGATTAAGGTCAGCGCGCATGCCAGGCGCAATAAGGCCACGGTCATAAAACCCATAAAGCTCTGCGGTTTCCCGGGTTTGCATGCGAATCGCTTGTTCGAGTCCAATTCGAGGACCACGATCCCTATCCCGGACGAAGTGCTGAAGCAAATAAGTTGGCGCGCTCGCATCACAAATCATTCCGCAATGCGCGCCGCCGTCGCTAATACCGAGGATAGTATTCGGATGCATCATCATTTCACGCGCGACGTCGTAGTTGCCTTCGTGATAATTGAACAACGGCGTGTATAAGAACGCCGTGCCGTCACCTTCTGTAAGGCAATCGTAGGCTGCGGCTTCTGGGGAGAGTCCTTTGCGGGCGCCAATCGAGCGCATGCTTAATTCAGGAGCGGGTTCATAATTGGGCGGATTGCCGAGCAGGAAAATGCGCTCGTAATCGGAAATCGTCGAACGCATTTCCTTGCCTTCAATGAAGAGCAAGCGCAGCAGCCGCACGGACTTCCCGGTTGCCTCATCGAGGATCCTTTGGCGGGTTTCTGGTTTACGCATTTCGATCACTCTTGCCGTCAACGGCAAATGTTCGATCGCCTGGTAGCTCGGGCGTCCTACAAACGGGTGGGAGCCACTTAAACACATCAGCATGCCCGGCGGACGGATTGCAACCTGAGGGTACATACCGCTTGTACGGCGCTGGGCAGCGTAATCGATAAGACGTTTCCATTGGGTCGGATCCGCGTCGTTTTGCACGCACGCGTAAGTCACTGGGCAGTGCATTTCGTCGATAATGCGATCCATCCAATTGAACTCGTCGCTCTCGGGCGCGAGATCTGATGCAACTTCAAAAACTGCAGAACCGGCATCGCGCATGCCTTTTGCGATCGCAAGTAGCTCGTTTGCGTCGGCGTCGGTCCCAGGCACAACTTCACCGTCGATAGAGCGATGGAGTATCGTCCGCGAGGTGGTGAAACCGACGGCTCCTGCGGCAATGGATTCTTGCACAATGGCGGCCATCGCAGCTCGCTCGTCGGCGTTCGCTTCGGCATCGCTCGCGCCACGTTCGCCCATAACATACGCGCGCACCGCGCCATGCGGTACTTGAGCGGCGATGTCTAGCGCGTAGTTAGAATTGTCGAGCGCATCGAGGTATTCCGGAAAAGTCTCCCAAGACCAGTCGATTCCTTCGGCGAGTGCTGTTCCGGGAATATCTTCGACGCCTTCCATTAAGCCGATCAGCCACTCGCGCTTGTCCGGACGGACTGGCGCGAATCCGACCCCGCAATTGCCCATCACTGCGGTCGTAACACCGTGCCAGCAAGAAGGCGTGAGGTACGGATCCCAGGTCGCTTGGCCATCGTAGTGCGTATGGACATCGACCCAGCCCGGGGCGAGCATCAGTCCGTCGGCGTCGATTTCCCGTTTGCCTTTGCTTAGCTTGGCGCCGACCTCGACAATCTTGTCGCCATCGATCGCGACGTCTCCGTTGCGGGCGCTGGCGCCAGATCCGTCGACGATATTCGCGTTGCGTATAACGATGTCATGCATTTGCAGAACTCCTGATGTTGGTTCGTTTAACCCGCCGACGCCTGAGGGACTCTGCTAGCGCTCAATTCAAATCCTTCGTAGCCATTCGCGGCGACCTCATCGCATTTATCCCGATAGATTCCGCAGCCGCCAATATAGGGCATGAATAAGCGCGGTTTACCCGGGACATTAGCACCCATGTACCACGAATTTGCTTGTGGAAAGAGAGTCATATCAGCGACTTCGTTGACGTGCGCGACCCACTGTTGTTCTGCTTGACCGGTCGCCTCGATCGTTGCGATGTCATTGTCCCGTGCGTGTACGAGGCAGTCGGTAATCCATTCGACATGTTGTTCTATCGATACGATCATATTGCTCATAACCGACGGGCTACCCGGACCCGTTATCATGAAAAGGTTCGGAAACTCGCTGGTCGCTAATCCAAGGTATGCGC
>CAWLAW010000610.1:0-2535 GCA_963854885.1 Gammaproteobacteria bacterium
ACGCATCGGCGAGTCAACTCGCATGACGTTGCTGTTTCGCAAAGGTACCTAGCGCGAGCGTTGGTGCAATCTTGCGGGCAAATTTATTTTCGCTATTTTGTCGACTAATTACGCGATTGACATTTTCTGAACTAGGAGGAAAAACGTGAGATTTTACGATTGCAAAACTGCACCAAGCCCGCGACGGGCGCGAATATTTATTGCCGAAAAAGGACTCGACATCGAGACCGTAGAAGTCGACCTAGCGACCCGGGAGCAGCTTAGCGATCCGTTTCGCCTCATTAACCCGCGCTGTACCGTCCCTGTACTTGAGCTCGATGACGGCACCACGATCGTTGAAAATATCGGCATCGCGGCGTATTTGGAAGCCGCACATCCTGAGCCCAATTTAATGGGACTGAATGCACTTGAAAAAGGACTCATCGCGAACTGGAATGCACGTATTGAATACGAGGGTCTAATGCCAACTGCGGATGCGCTGCGCAACGGATCGAAAAGGATGAACAACCGCGCGATTACAGGCCCAACAGACTACGCGCAGATACCGGAGCTCGCCGAAAGAGGTTTAGCGCGGTGCAGAGAGTTTTTCTCCATGCTGGACGCAAGACTTGCCGATTGCGAGTTTATCGCCGGCGATCGCTACACGCTGCCGGACATCACGGCACTGTGCATTGTTGATTTTGCGGCTTGGGTTAAAGTTAAAATCGAACCCGATCAGATCAACCTTAAGCGCTGGCACGAGCTCGTTAGCCAACGTCCCAGTGCAGCGCTCTAAACAAGTCGCATAGACGCTGTGACGCAACTTAATCTAAGGCTGTAATTTCGTTAACATCCAACGATCATCGTCGCGCGAGTAGACGCTGCGATCATGTAGCCGAAACGGACGTTTATCCCAGAACTCAAAGTGATCCGGGATTAGCCGGTAACCAGACCAAAACGGCGGCCGAGGTATCGGCTCGTTCGCATATCGATTGTCGAATTCTAAATATCGAGCCTCGAGTATTTCTCTGTTTTCGAGTAGCTGAGATTGCTTTGATGCCCAGGCGCCGATTTGGGATTCGCGCGGGCGCGAAGCGAAATATTGATCGGCGTTTCTATCATTGACGATCTCGACGAGACCTTCGATTCGAATTTGGCGGGCCGTCGACTTCCAGTGAAAACACATTGCTGCAGCAGGGTTTTGGCTAAAATTATCAGCTTTGCGACTCTTGAGATTGGTATAAAAGACAAAACCACGGTTGTCGAATTCGCGCATCAACACCATTCGGATCGTGGGTCGACCGCTACCGTCGACGCTGGCCACTGAAACTGCATCGTGATCCGACGGTTCACTATTTTTCGCTTGGTCGAACCACACGGAAAATTGAGCAAAGGGATCAGCGTCCATTTTTTTCAGAATTCGGGAGTACTAATCACCAAACGGGTGACGTACAACGATCGTATCGGCCCGATCCGGCCCGGTAGAAATCATGTCGACAGGCGTGTCGACTATTTGCGCAATGCGTTCAAGGTACTTGCGTGCATTGATCGGTAAGGACTCGTAATCACGGATCCCAACGGTCGATTCACTCCAGCCCTCGTGCTCTTCATAGATTGGTTCTACGTCGCTTAACGCATCCGCACCGGGCGGGGCCAGCGTTACAGTGCCGTCAGGCGTTCGGTAACCAACGCAAATTCTGATTTCGTCCAAACCATCGAGCACATCGAGTTTCGTTACGCATAACCCAGACAGACTGTTTACGATTCGCGCCCGGCGTAGGGCCACGGCATCAAACCATCCACAGCGCCGCGGCCGCCCAGTAGTTGCGCCGAATTCGTGACCTTTACTCGCCAAGTGCTCGCCCATTTCATCGAACAATTCTGTCGGGAACGGTCCGGAGCCGACCCGAGTGGTATAGGCTTTAGTGATACCTAGGACGTAGTCCATCCAACGCGGGCCGCTACCCGTGCCGGTGCTGCCGAACCCAGCGGTCGTATTGGAGGACGTCACAAATGGATAGGTCCCGTGATCAATATCGAGTAGCGTCCCCTGCGCGCCTTCGAACAGAAGCCGGGCGTTGCTCTCGTGTAAGCCGTAAATGATCTCCGCGACATCATCGACCAGCGGAACGACGGCCTCGGCCAGTAACATTTGTTCGTCGAGAATTTTTTGAAAATCCAAACGTTCTGCGCGGTAATAATTCGCCAGCACAAAATTGTGGTAATCGAGCACTTCACCAAGCTTCGCGGCAAACCGTTCTCGATGTAACAAATCACCAACCCGTAAAGCGCGCCGTGCTGCTTTATCTTCATAAGCTGGTCCAATGCCCCGACCCGTCGTACCAATGGCTTGCGCGCCACGGGCTTTTTCACGCGCTAAATCGAGTGACACGTGATAGGGAAGAATCAGCGGGCACGCAGCACTTACGACGAGACGTTCGCGTGCCGGCACGCCCTTTGCCTCGAGCATCTCAATTTCTTCAATAAGCGCCGCGGGAGAAACGACGACCCCGTTGCCGATAAGACATTTAACGTTGCTGCGTAGGATCCCTGATG
>CAWLAW010000611.1:0-2509 GCA_963854885.1 Gammaproteobacteria bacterium
GCAACAATTTTTGAATTGCCTTGAAATGCTCGTGGCGAGCGTCAACTAACCACTCGAAAATTACCGATTCGGCGCTAGCCACATGGACGCCGGAATTTCGAAGTCTATCAAGCGCATTTTGATAATTTTCCAGACGCCGCGAACATATTGCGTCCTCGACAACGTAAACGTCATATTCACTCATGCGTAGGTCCATCGCTGTCTGCAACACGCAAACGTGGGCCTCCATTCCGACTAGAATAACTTGACGACGATTACTTTCCGTCAGGGCGTCACTAAACCCATCGGCCTGGCTGCAACTAAACACCGTCTTCTCAAAAGATTTCGAAGATTCCGGCAAGGCCTGCGCGATTTCGTCGACTGTCGGACCCAATCCGCGCGGATACTGTTCGGTTGAAAACACGGGTATTTGAAGCAAATCTGCGGAACGTGACAGTAACGCCGAGTTCGTGACGACTCGATTTAAAACTTTGCCCGGCATTGCAGATCCAAGCTGTTGCTGAATATCAATGACGAGCAGTAGGCTGTCTTGTGAGGAGCATTTATTGGGACTTGCGAGAGACGATACGTTATTCATTAAGCACTCCGATTCGTTCGCAGTTCCGTACGTCGACGAGATTGCGAGAGATTATTCAACTAGCGCTCGAGCAACCAGCTATTTGCCACAAGTAAATCCTCTTTCTGCAACGTTCCTGCCGCTTGTTTGAGTCTGAGGATATCGAGAATATAGTCATAACGGGCACGCGAAAAGTCTCGCCGCGCTTGAAATAATCCCCGTTCGGCATCAACGACATCGACCGCCGTCCGTGTTCCAACTTCGAATCCGGCGCGCGTCGAATCGACCGCCGTTTTCGAAGAAAGCACCGCTTGGCGTAATGCCTTTACCGTACTTATTTGAGCAATAACCCCGAGATACGCTTGGCGCGTTTCGCGAAAAACCGCTCGGCGAGTTTGTTCGAGGCGTTGAACCGCCGCATTGTGCTCGTGCGTCGCCTGCCGCGTTCGAGAAAAAACTCGTCCACCTTCGAAGAACGGGATGTTTAGTTCTAGAGCGACGTCACTTTCGGTTACTTCACTCGCGCCGAAACGGCCGCCTTGCGCGGTAAATCCATGGGACCCAACGATATCGACAGTCGGCATATGTCCGGCCGACTGCACCCGGATCTCTTTTTGCGCAATTTCAGATGCGGTGTTGGCGGCCGCGAGATTTAAATTTTGCGCTAAAGCAGTTTCGGTCCATGCATCGATATCAGCAGGCTCCGGTGTCGTAAGTTTTATCGAGTCGCCGAGTACCGCCAATTGCTCGAAATACACCGCGGTCGTTTCGCGCAACGCCTCACGTGCATTGTCTAATTCATTTTCCGCGATAATTTGACTCGCCGTGGCTCGGTCGAATCCAGCTTTCGCCTCCTGCACGTCGGTTATGGCAATTAGGCCAACCTCGAATCTTTGTTGTGCCTGTACGAGCTGGCCATTAAGAGATTGTTTTTCTGCGGTCGCGAAATCAAGACTATCCTTTGCGGCAAGCACATCAAAATATCTCTCCGAGACGCGCAATATTAGTGCTTGCTGCGCAGCGGCGAGCTCATATCGGGCTTGTTTTAGACGTAAATCGGCTTGCCCCAGCCGCATGAAGCTATCGTAATGGAATACCGGTTGGTTCAAGGTAATGCGGAACCGTCGTCCGGTATAGGCAACGTCGCCACCCGCGCCGATTCCTTCTTCGAGCGTTATCTCTTGTTTAACCCGTGTCACACTGCCGGTAAATGCCAACGTCGGTAACCACGCTTCTGCCCGTGCTTGTGGAATACCTTCAGCCGCCGCCGATGCGTTCGCTTTCGCTTCGCGGTAGAGCGGATCTGTATTCTGCGCTTGCTCCAGAACGGCGATTAAATCAACCGCCGTTGCGGTCTCGCTAACGACCGCCGTTGAGCAAACTAATGCGATTAAAGGAATAGATAATGAATTGATGAAATGTACTTTTAAGGCCGTATTGCTTGCAGCGAGATTCTTGAGCAATTGGAAATGCTGTGCGCCGCGAATCGAAAAACAGCTTGTCGTAATCCGTCTACGCCGGCGGAAATTCATATTTGCGAATTTTAAATAACTAGTCACGCCGGCGACCTCGAGGAGGATCGTCCGCTCAAAACTTGAACCGCGATATCGCTTCGCCGCCGACTAGCGGCTTGAGGTCGGTTTCGAAGAGGGACTCGCTGGAGAATTCGTTTTCGCCGACTCTCGTCAATAGGATGGCCTCCATGGCTGGCGCCTCGCCGACAACCATAAACAGTCGCCCACCAATGGTTAATTGACGTTCTATATCAAGGGGCGGGCTGGCGACTGAACCCGTGAGTACAATCGCTTCATAGGGCTCGGCGGATTTCCAACCGGCCAATCCATCACCTTGTTCGAGCGAAATATTGGTAATTGCACGGGATTCGAGTCGTGTTTTTGCACTGTCATGTAGCCCAGCAAGAACTTCGATGCTGACAACCTGACCACCGCAATG
>CAWLAW010000612.1:0-2507 GCA_963854885.1 Gammaproteobacteria bacterium
CGACAATGCAATGCAGGTGCGATTCTAGCTGTCTCGATGGCGGGCTGGTTGGACACCTTGTTGGGCAGGCAGCGTAAACACGGTAGCATCACCTGATGGCAAATTTAATCGCTGAAACTATTGATCATCCCGATTTTCTGCGCCGCGCGAAGCGAACACTGGGGGTTTTCTTCGCGCTCGCAAGTGCCGCGGTTGTCGTCGCAATGCTGCTATTCGATCACGAACCAGATAGGTTCTCAGTGATCGATGCCGCTACTGCGCGTGCCATCGACTCTAAGCAAGCGCGGGTCACAGGCTTCGTAACTTCCGCAACTGTATTGGCCCTTATCGATACGTTGTTGCATAAGCGAGGCGGCTATTTGTCGAATGACATTGTGCCTCCTGGGATCTTAATGGACAACGTGCCGAACTGGGAATGGGGGGTGCTCGTGCAAGTTCGTGATATGGCAGTCGCATTACGTAATGACTTCAGTCGGTCTCAATCTCAATCGGTCGAAAGCCCCTATTTAATTGAAGTCGATAACCGGATCCGCATTGATAGCGAAAAGTGGATGTTTCCGGCAGCAGAGAATGAATATCAAGGTGCTGCGGACGCGCTGTCGAAATATCTCACCGGTCTTAGCGAATCTGGTGAATCAGAAACGCAATTTTTCACGCGCGCCGACAACTTGCACGGTTGGTTGGCAATCGTCGAGAAACGTCTCGGTGATTTGTCGCAACGGCTTAGCGCGAGTGTTGGGCAATCACGGGTCAATACAGATTTGGCGGGGGACCCTCAGGCGGAGCAATCCACCGAAGCGCCGGCCATTGTCATCGTCAAAACGCCATTGTTCGAAATAGATGACATTTTTTATGAGGCGCGAGGCGCGACGTGGGCGCTAATTCACTTGTTGAGAGCGATCGAGTACGACTTCGCTCCAGTTTTAGAGAAGAAAAACGCGTTAGTGAGCCTTCGCCAAATCGTTCGGGAATTGGAAGGTAGCCAAGAGACTATTTGGAGTCCAGTGATCCTAAACGGTAAGGGATTTGGCTTGTTAACCAATCATTCACTCATTATGGCGTCATATATCTCACGCGCGAACGCGGGCATTATCGATCTCAAGTCCTTGTTAGAGCGAGGTTGATTGGTTGCCGTTCGCGCCGTCTAATTTCATCAGCAGCGGTGGTAGAAACAGGAAATCAACGATTAAGGCGAACGCCAAAATAATCGCCGACAGAATGCCAAAATCCGAGTTATTGGCAAACTTCGAAAACGCCAGAATAGAAAACCCACAGACTAATATGATCGAAGTGACGAGTAACGCGCGTCCGACTGTCCGGAACGCATAACGAACGGCTTCTGGCGAAGATAAACCCTGTTCTCGTCTCGCACGTAGGTACTTGCTGAGAAAGTGCACTGTATCGTCGATCACGATTCCGAGCGTCACGCTAGCCACGATTGACAAAGACAGTCCGACTTCACCAACAAATATGCCCCAGATCCCAAATCCCATCGCCGCGGGTACTAGGTTGGGTAGTAGGCTATTAAGACCGATTTTCACTGACCGCAGCGCAAACATAAGTATCATCGAGATCAGGATTAGCGCGAAAGTCGTGCCTATGATCATCGCCTTGATGTTGCGCGCACCAATATGAGAAAACATCACCACGGCGCCGCTCGCTGGCAGCGCGTCAATGTGTTCGGCATTAGCTTTAAGCCAATTGCCGGCAGAGGCGTTAAGTGCAAGGATTTCATTTGTCGAAAGAATGTCGAGCGTCGCGGTAAGCCGAACGGATGATTTATCGACATTGATTTGGTTATTGAGGTCAAGGCCGTACGGCAACGACATTTCGTAGAGCAACAGATATTGTGCGGCAAGTTCGCGATTGTCTGGTAGACGGTATTCGGCCGGATCATCGTCATGCAAGTTCTTGTTCAATCGCTTCATGATATCGGTGTAACTGCGCACGTGACGGACCCCCGGTTGGGCCCGCATCCATTCAACAAAGGACTCAGTTTCGCGTAAAAATTCTGGCTCGGTGATACCACCCGACTGTCCGGCAGATAATGAATACTCGGTGGTATAGAGTCCGGTGAGGTTGTCGACCACGAAATCGGTATCGCTGCGGAATTGGATCGACTTGTCGAACCAATGGACAAAGACGTCATTTAACTCGTTACGCGGTAAACTGGCCGCGAGTGCGACGATGATGATACTGGTTCCCCAGAGTAATACGCGTTGTCGCCGTATCACGAAATCACTAAATTTAGCCATTGCGCTTACGTCCTTTGAGCGAGGGGCCGGGCAACGTACGGGAAGCACAGAAATAAGTGCGGGTAAAAAGGTAACCGACAAGACGAACGAAATGATGACGCCAATGGCCACGATATTGCCGAGGTGTTGGAATGGAGGAACTTCGGAAAAATTTAAGGTGAGAAATCCAATCGCTGTCGTGGTGCTGGCGACAAAAATCGGTTGTAAATTAATCCGTAAACTATCCTCGATGGCGTCGTTCTTGCTGAGCTG
>CAWLAW010000613.1:0-2505 GCA_963854885.1 Gammaproteobacteria bacterium
GTGGCCTTCGGATATTTCGCCTCATAGGTCGTGATGAATAAGTCGAACGCCGTCTCCGCATGATTTTTCGTTTCAGCCTGCCAAATCGAATGAAGGGCTTGCTTCACTTTGGCCTGTGAAGACTTCGATCGTATTGTGGAAGATTAAATACGGCGCCGAACTCAGCGATGCCGAAAAAGCAATCGCCATCGCGCTGTCGATTATCACGGGATACGTGCTGCACGCCTCGGTCGAGGCGCGGTTTCGCATAAACGCTCGATCTCCCAGCCGCGACCGGCGCACTTCGTTGGCTCTGGTCACAACTCTGCTATTGTCGGTGACTGGGATCAGTGCGCTGTATTAGACACAGCACGGTTATCCGGAACGGATCCCCGCGAATTTGGCAGCGACTGCTGCGTACGGGATCCTGCAACATCCTCATCGGCAAACTCGGTTCACAGACGATCGACGATTTCGATCAAGAACTCTGCCTCGGCAACCGCCATGCGAAACGTTCATACGTCGTCCTCGGCAACAGCTTTGCCGCGGGGGCCTACCTCGTGTTTCGCGAAGCCTATCCGGAAATAATTTTCAGCCAGCTTACGATTCCGGGGTGCCGGATTTTACCGACGAAACGCATCGCTAATAGTGACTACGCAGCTTTATTCCGCGCGGTTCTCGAGGACCTCAAGGTACTCGAACAACAAGCCAGCGTAATCGTCGCGTCGAACTGGGCGGACCCGGATTTTGATGAGATCGAGGCGCTGATTACGACATTCAAAGCGCGCGGTCTGGATGTCGTGATCGTCGGCCAGCGGATCCGCTTTGATACCGGATTACCCGCGATCATGCTGTCCTCGTTGTCGAAGGATCAGGCCTGGATCAGCGCCAACGTGCGGCTTCTCGCGCAACAACCGAGGCTTAACGCGCGGCTGCAAAAGAGATTTTCAACGCTGGCCAAATTCATCAACATGATCGGTCTGCAATGCCCCGTGGACCGCGACATCTTCACCGAAGACAATTCGATCGTCTACCTTGACGATGCGCATCTGTCCATCGCGGGCGTCGCGTTAGTCGCACATCGCCTGCGCGCTGCTTATCCGGATCTATTCGACAATACATAAACACAAGGCATTCTGGACGGCTTGGAGAATTCAAGATCCAGAATACTTACCTGCCCGCTTCTCACGAAAAGCTTTAATCGCCTCCGCATGATCCTCAGTTGATTTTGCTATCGCTATATGGGACCCAACGATTTCTAGGCCGCCGAGCAGATCGGTGTCTAGTCCTTGATACACGGTTCGCTTAATCATGGTTACTGAATACGGCGGCAGCGCGGCAATGCGCAGTGCAATTTCGCGGGTCTGCGGTAATAAATCGGCATCGTCGAATACATGATTTACGAGGCCAATCTCGAGCGCCTGCTCGGCATCGAGAAAATCTGAGGTCAATAATAATTCGAGCGCTTTCGCCGTACCGACAATACGTGGCAAATAATACGCGCCGCCGCCGCCGGGTAACAATCCGATTTTTGCGTATGTCTCAGCAAATTTTGCACTTTTGCTTGCAGTCCGAAAGTCGCAGGCAAGCGCCAAATCCATTCCGCCGCCGGTCGCAACGCCGTTAACCGCCGCAATTATCGGCTTGTTGAACGCTGCGAGCCGTTTCGGGAAAGCCTGGATGTAGTCGACGATATGTTTTTTCGTCACATTGGGCCGATTATCCGCATCGCTACCCATCGCTGAGACGTCACCACCGGCACAAAACCCGCGCCCGGCGCCCGTTAAAATTACGACACGCACGTCATCTCGCCGATCGCATTCATCGATAGCAGCAATTAAGCCATCGAGCATTTCATCGGCAAAGGCGTTGAGTTTTTTAGGGCGATTTAACGTAATAGTCGCGACCTGGTCGGTAACCTCAAGCACTATCTGATCAGTCATCTGGCAATTTCTCCGGGCACGAGTACTTACGCTTTGCGGTAATTTAGCTGGCCGCGGGTAGCCGCGTACCGATTTAGTATCGTAGCGGGAATTCGCAGCATAGGATAGGAAAGCTAAGAAGCATGTGGCACGCGGTTAATTAAGAATCAATGCTCAGCAATGTGAGAAGGACCAGCTGATTCGTTACAATAAATTACCCCGATATCAGTCACTTTCCCGACACAGCAAACTAGCACGGCAGGTAATAAATATGCAGCCAAATATCACCCTTTACGGCATCCGTTTCACGCGTTCTGCACGATGTCGTTGGACGTTACAAGAACTCGGTTTGAAATTCGAGGAGATCGATTGCGGCTCAATGATTGGCGGCGAGCAGCTGCGCGAGTTTCACCCGCACGCCAAAGTCCCTGCAATCGTTATCGACGACGAGGTGCTGTTTGAATCGGCCGCAATTTGCACTTATCTATGCGACTTAAATCCGGGCAAAGAGTTGATCGCGTCTCCAGGAACCCGCGCTCGCGCATTGCATGATCAATGGGTGAGCTTTGGTCTTTCAGAGTTGGAAGGATATTTGTGGAGCACT
>CAWLAW010000614.1:0-2502 GCA_963854885.1 Gammaproteobacteria bacterium
ATTCCCTCGAGTCTCCGCGTCTTGCCATTGCGTCTAACGAGGGGCCAGCCAGTATCGTTGTAACTGATTAATAATCATCGACATTTAGGCCACGAGCTGCGGGTTATTTACTAGTTTCTTAGCCCTAGCATCGCGCCTAAATTGACACATCAGCGGGCAAGGAAGCCTGCTGGCCGGGGCCGCCAAGGACGGTGGCCCCGGGTTTCCACTCAATCGGAAACGCTGGGCGAGAAGATGCCCGAAAGACCCTCCTATTGCGGTCGCTCGTTCGCGGGCGGCCGCCGTTTTAAGCACGCCACCAAAGTGCCTTAGATCACCGTTCGAGGTATTGCAGCTTGTCCGATTTGTCTTTCCATTCATCAGCGTCCGCTGGCGGTTCTTTCATCTCATTAATCACCGGCCACGACCGCGAAAGATCGGCATTCAGTTCGAGGAGCGACTGCTCTTCCGGGGTGAGATCGTCTTCCGATTTAATTGCTTCTACAGGACATTCTGGCTCGCAGAGTGTGCAATCGATGCATTCATCGGGATCGATTACCAACATGTTCGGTCCTTCGTGAAAACAGTCTACAGGGCAGACCTCCACGCAGTCGGTATATTTACATTTGATGCAGTTTTCGTTAACAACAAAAGTCATGGTTTTCCGTTATCAGATTATCAATAGGAGCGACATTATAACCTTGTCTGCACACTGCCCAAAACAAAATTTTCCCGACCTCGTGTAGGGTAAATTTTTACCAATTTGGAGACGAAAAACGCGTGCTCGCAGTTCATCACTTCTTGAGCAGTGCGCGCAACGTATAGATGAGTTCGAGGGCGTCTCTCGGGGAGATATTATCCGGGTCGGCTTTTTCCAAAACACCGCGTATTTGGCCCATCCGATCGTCGAACAGCGGTATTTGTTGACCGGTGGCTTGCTCGGGCCTCTCTATCGCGGTGGATTCGATAATCTCAAGCCGACGTTTAGCTTGCGCAATGACGTCTCGTGGTATTCCTGCCAGTTGCGCGACCGCAAGTCCGTAGCTACGGCTCGCTGGTCCCGGCTTAACCGCGTGCATAAAAATTAACTCGTCGCCGTTGTCCAAAGCGTCGAGTCGCACGTTGCCTATTTGCGGTTGAAATTCTGGCAGCGCCGTGAGTTCAAAATAATGCGTCGCAAATAGCGTAAATGCTCTGTTTGAAGCGGCCAAGTACTCGGCGGCTGCCCACGCTAGGGCGACCCCATCAAACGTACTCGTGCCACGGCCGATTTCGTCGATTAGCACGAGACTTGTGGCGCTGGCGTTATGCAAAATGTTCGCAGTTTCCGTCATTTCGACCATAAACGTGCTCTGCCCACCGGCGAGGTTGTCCGCCGCGCCGATGCGGGTGAATATCGCGTCAATCGGGCCGAATGTGGCAGCGCTTGCCGGAATGAAACTTCCGATGTGGGCTAAGATCACGATAACGGCTGTTTGACGCATATAGGTAGATTTTCCACCCATATTAGGGCCTGTTATCAGCAACATGTGATTATCTTCGGTCAAATTGAGATCGTTCGGAACAAATGTCCCGCGGTTCATATGTTCGACGATGGGATGCCGTCCCTGGTCAATAAAAATGCCGCGCTGGTCGCTGAACTGCGGCGCAACCATCGACAATGCTTCCGCGCGTTCGGCAAAACATGCGAGGACGTCCAGCTCGGATAAAACCGCGGCGGTGCGTTGCAGCGCAGCGACATCTGTCGCAATACGTTCCAACAATTGTTCGTATAACGCTTTTTCTAGGCGCAAGGCTTGCTCTTTAGCCGACAGGATCCGACTTTCAAAACGCTTGAGCTCTGGGGTTAGAAAACGCTCGCTAGATTTTAAGGTTTGTCTGCGCGTGTAATCGTCGGGCACTGAGTCACTGTGCGAACGGTTGATTTCTATGTAATAACCGTGCACACGGTTAAACCCGACTCTTAACGATGAAAGACCGGTCCTCTCGCGCTCGCGACTTTCTAAATCGAGAAGATATTGATCCGCGTCCGTAGTTAGGCCGCGAAGTTCGTCGAGATCGCTACTATAACCTTGTGCGATCACACCGCCATCGCGAATTAACACCGGCGGCGACGGTACAAGCGCACGGTTGAGCTCCTCGAGTAATTCTGCGTGATCACTACAATCGTCGAGTAGCGCTTGGATCCGCGGACTATCTATCTTACTGAACGTGCCGCGCAACTCGGGGAGAGCAGAAATCGATTGACACAACTGACTGAGATCACGGGGTCGCGCCGATTTTAACGCCACCCGCGTGGTAATTCGTTCGATGTCGCAAATTTCTCGTAATCCATCGCGCATCGTGTCGAGAGCCGGAGCCATCACAAGTTCGCTGACCGCGTGATTGCGTTGTTTAAGCGTTAAGTGGTCGCGGATTGGCGACTGCATCCATCTGCGTAATAACCGTCCGCCCATTGCGGATGCAGTGGTATCCAGTAATTCGACGAGGGTCGGCGCTGACGATTGCGCCTGAAGGTTGGTA